>JBAQPI010000356.1:0-1547 GCA_049305635.1 Rhodoglobus sp.
GGCGTAGAGCAGCTCGACGACCGCGAGGTCGCGCAGGGCGATCGGGTCGCCGGTGTCCGCCCGGTCAGCGACGCGGGTGAGGAGGGAGTCCACCTGCTCCCGGCTGAGCACGCGGGGCAGGCGGTGGTCGGACTTGGGCGCCTTGAGGCGGGTCGCGGCATCCGTCGCGGTCGCGTTCGTGCGGGCGAGCCAGCTCGTGAACGCGCGTGCGGCGGCGGCGCGGCGCGCGAGCGTGGACTTGGCCAGACCCGCCTGCGAGGAGCGCCACAGCCAGTCGCGCAGCAGCTCGAGGTCGAGGTCGGCCGGTTCGAGGGCCCCGCGCGCGGCGGCGAATTCGACCAACTGGGCGAGATCGGAGCGGTACGAGCGCACCGTGTGGGCGCTCAAGCCGCGCTCGGCCTCGAGGTGCCGGGCGAAGGCCTCGACGGTGCGCGGCAGGTCCACGGCCCCATCGTCGCGCGCTCGCGGGCTCAGCGACGGCGCGACGCGCTCACTGCCCCGAAGCCGCGGCCTCGCCGGCGTTGAAGCTCGAGTTCTTCGCCGAGAACGCCTCGAGCCGCTGCTCGGGCGTCATCGCCTCGATCTGCGCCCACGCGTCGGCAGAGAAACCGGAGATCTCGACCGTGTCGCCGATCGGGATCACCGAGTGCACGAGCTGCTCCTCGTAGACGTGCACGATGTTCACCGACTGCCCGAAATCGACCCCGGAGAGCACCCGGTTCTCGGCGCTGAGGTCGAGGGTGTAACACGTCGCCGCAGCCACCGACACCGGGATGCCGACGAAGGTCGAGTGCGTCGAGTAGTGCAGGTGCCCCGCGAGGATGCCGCGCACGTCCGTACCGCGGACCACCTCGGCAAGGCGCACCTGCCGCTGGAGCTCGAGCATCCCCATCGCCTCCAGGAGCGGGGTGGGGATCGGCGGGTGATGCACCGCGAGCAGGGTGCCGTGCGGTGCCGGGCTCGAGAGCACGTCCGCGAGCCAGTCGAGCTGGTCGTCGGTGACATCGCCGTGGTGGTAGCCGGGCACGGTCGTGTCGAAGGAGATGATGCGCAGGCCGCCCACGTCGTAGACGCGATCCTGCGGTGCATCCGATTCCTGGTCGAAGAGCAACCGGGAGTAGTCCGCGCGCTCGTCGTGGTTGCCCATCACCCAGATCACCTGCGCGCCCATGCGCTCGGCGACCGGCTCGACGAGCGCGCGCAGCCGCTCGTAGGCGTCCGGCTCGCCGAGATCGGCGAGGTCGCCGGTGAAGACGATCGCCTCGGGCCTTGCCGCCGAGCGCTCGAGCTGGCGCAGCGCCTGCCCGAGGTGGTGGATGGTGTCGACCTTGCCGTAGAGCGGACGCCCGCCGGCGAGCAGGTGGGTGTCGCTGAAGTGCGCGATGGTGTGCGAAGGTGCGGGGTACTGGCCGAGTTGGATCACGGATCCACCCTAGGCGAGCCGCTCGCATTTGGGCCGGTGGCCGTGGGCAAAGACCGCTTCGAGCCCGGGCCACGCAGCCGCCCTCACATAGACCGGCAGCTCGTCGATCGGCACGGACCTGTGC
>JBAQPI010000357.1:0-5282 GCA_049305635.1 Rhodoglobus sp.
AGCAGTGCGGTCACGCGCGGGAGTCTAGGCGCGCCAAGTCGGTCGCGCGCAGAGCGTCCACACGCTCGGCGGTGCCGTGCTGGGGCGCAGCCGCCAATCGCCGTCCCAGGGCTCTCAGACGATCCAGCCGGTCCCCCGGCGACAGCTGGGATTCGAGATAGCCGTCGATCGCGTCGCGGATGAGCGCGGACGCCGTGGTCCCCCGCTCCTGGGCACGGCGGGCCAGAGCGTGGTGCTGCGCCTCGTTCAGGTAGATCTGCGTCCGGTTCACGATGTATGAGTATACATCGTTCAGGCGTTCAGGCGTTCGCGAGCCGGTTTCGGATGAGCTCGAGCAGTTCCTCCGGCGCCTTCTCCCGGCACGCCTGGCGCACCCTGATCGTCAGAGCGAGGCCCACGAGGTGTTCCTGCGAGCAGTCGTCGCAGCCGACGAGGTGCTCGGTGATGTCGTCGAAGTCCTGCTCGCTCAGCTCGCGGTGCAGGTACTCCTCGAGTTCGGCCTTGGCCTTGTCGCAACCGCAATCGGTCATGTGGTGCTCCCGGGGGTGGTGGCGGGTGCGGCGCCGATGCCGCGCTCGCGTGCGTATTCGGCGAGGGACTCCCGCAGCATCCGCCGGCCGCGGTGCAGGCGGCTCATCACGGTGCCGACGGGTGTCTTCATGATGTCGGCGATCTCCTGGTAGGAGAACCCCTCGACATCGGCGAAGTAGACCGCGAGGCGGAAGTCCTCGGGGATCGCCTGCAGCGCATCCTTGACCGCGCTGTCGGGCAGGTGGTCGATCGCCTCCGCCTCAGCCGAACGGGTTGACGGGGACTGGGTGAGCGACTCGGCGCCGCCGAGCTGCCAGTCCTCGAGGTCGTCGATGGTGCCCTGGTAGGGGTTGCGCTGGTTCTTGCGGTAGATGTTGATGAAGGTGTTGGTCTGGATGCGGTACAGCCAGGCCTTGAGATTCGTGCCCTGCTGGAACTGCCCGAAGGCCTGGAACGCCTTGACGTAGGTCTCCTGCACGAGATCGGCCGCGTCCGCTGGGTTGCGCGTCATGCGCATCGCGGCGGCGTAGAGCTGGTCCATGTACGGGAGTGCCTGCTCCTCGAACAGCTCGCGCTTGGCGCGAGCATCCTCGTCGGGAGCCTCATCGGTAGCCATCAGGGCCAAGTCTAGGTCGACCGGCCGGAGTTCGGCCCTGCCGAGCAGCAGTGCTGCGGTCACGGCGTCCTCCTGTCCGCTCGGGCGCATCCCAGTACCCTGTAACCGATGGAGATCCGCGAGTATTCCGGGCCGGAGTTCAGCCCCTACCAGGACGACCGCGTGTCGTCGGGCACGACGGGCGGGTCGTGGCGGGCCCCCGTGGCATCCGGGCCCCTCGCGGCGACGCTCTCCCTGCCCGGCTCGAAGAGCCTCACGAACCGCGAACTCGTGCTCGCCGCCCTCGCGGACGGCCCCTCCGTGCTGCACGCGCCGCTGCATTCGCGCGACACCGATCTCATGGTCCAGGCGTTGCGCTCCCTCGGCGTCGGCATCGCGGATGTCCCGACCGGCGGCGACTTCGGCGGCGATCTGGCCATCACGCCGGCGCCGCTCACCGGCAGCACCTCGGTCGACTGCGGACTCGCCGGCACCGTCATGCGCTTCGTGCCCCCGGTGGCCGCGCTGGCCCTCGGGCCCGTCGCCTTCGACGGCGACGCCGCGGCCAGGCGGCGGCCCATGCGCACGACTATCCAGTCGCTGCGCTGGCTGGGAGTCGAGGTCTCGGACGACGGCCGCGGCACGCTGCCCTTCACCCTCTACGGCACGGGCGAGGTGGCGGGGGGCGGACTGGAGATCGACGCCTCGGCGTCGAGCCAGTTCGTCTCGGGCCTCCTGCTGGCCGCCCCCCGGTTCCGGAACGGCCTGCGACTGCGGCACACGGGCGAGCGCCTGCCGAGCCTGCCGCACATCGAGATGACGATCGCGTGCCTCGCCGCGCGCGGGGTCGTGGTCGAGAACCCGGAGCCGGGACTCTGGATCGTGCCGCCCTCGCCGATCAGGGCGATCGACGTCGCGATCGAGCCCGACCTCTCCAACGCCGCCCCGTTCCTCGTCGCCGCGCTCGTCGCGGGAGGTTCCGTGACCATCACCGGCTGGCCCGCCGAGACGACGCAGGTCGGAGCGCAGCTGGCCAGGATCCTGCCGCGCTTCGGCGCGCGCGTCGTCGTCGCCGACGGCGCGATGACGGTCACGAGCACCGGCACCATCTCGGGCGTCGACCTCGACCTCTCCGAGGCCGGGGAGCTGGCACCCGCCCTCGTCGCGCTCGCGGCGCTCGCGCACTCCCCCAGTCGCATCGTCGGCATCGGCCACCTCCGGGGTCACGAGACCGACCGGCTCGCGGCGCTGGCTGCGGAGCTCAACGCCCTCGGCGGCGACGTGGACGAGTCGGAGGACGGGCTCGAGATCCATCCGGCTCCCCTGCATGCGGGCGCTTGGCGCAGCTATGAGGACCACCGGATGGCGACGGCCGGCGCGATCATCGGCCTCGCCGTGCCCGGCGTGGAGATCGACGACATCGCGACGACCGCCAAGACCCTGCCGCAGTTCCCGCGGTTGTGGGCCGCGATGCTCGCGGGGCACAGGCCGGCCGCGGACTCGATCGGCATCCTGTGAGCTGGCTGCCCCCGGACGTCGATGAGGACTGGGAGGAGTACGACGAGTCCGACGCGAAGGTGCGCCCGAATCCCAAAGGCAACAGGCCGCGCAGCAAGACCCGTCCCGAGCACGCGGACGCGGTGCCCGGTCGCGTGTTCAGCGTCGACCGCGGCCGCTACGGTGTCTGGGTCGCCGAGGGCACGCCCGAGGAGCGCCAGGTCGTCGCATCCAAGGCGCGCGAGCTCGGCAAGGGCGCCGTCGTCACCGGCGACCGCGTCGACCTCGTCGGCGACGTGAGCGGCGCCGACGGGTCTCTCGCGCGCATCGTGCGCATCCGGCCGCGCGAGACGCTCCTGCGCCGCAGCGCCGACGACACGGATGCCGTCGAGCGCGTGATCGTCGCCAACGCCGACCAGATGCTCATCGTCGTCGCCGCCGCGGACCCCCAGCCGCGGCCACGCCTCGTCGACCGCTACCTCGTGGCCGCCTTCGACGCCGGCGTGCAGCCGATCATCGTCATCACCAAGACCGACCTCGCCGACCCCGCGCCGTTCCTGGCGAACTTCGCCGGGCTCGACCTGCGCGTCTTCCGCAGCGCCGAGGACGAGTTTCCGGTGGAGCAGCTCACGGCGGCGCTGCAGGGGCACACGACCGTCGCGGTCGGCCACTCCGGCGTCGGCAAGTCGACGCTCGTGAACGCGCTCGTTCCCGAGGCGAACCGGGCGATCGGTCGCGTGAACGTCGTGACGGGGCGCGGGCGGCACACCTCGTCATCCACCGTCTCGTACCGCATCGGCACGGGCTGGATCGTGGACACCCCGGGTGTGCGCTCCTTCGGGCTCGGCCACGTGGACCCCTCGAACATCCTGCGCGGCTTTCCGGATCTCGCCGCGCTCGCCGAGCGCTGCCCGCGCGGCTGCACGCACCTGCCGGACTCGCCGGACTGCGCGATCATCGAGGCGGTCGAGGCCGGTGCGCTCGGCGAGGCGGGCACGCTGCGCCTCGACTCGTTCCAGCGCCTCATCACGACCCTCGGCTCGGGCGACGACTCGGGCCGGTAGCGTGAAGCCGTGATCGAGTACTCCCCGAGCGACGACCTCTCCCTGGCGCTGGCCCTCGCGGCCGACGCCGACCGCATCTCCATCGACCGCTTCCGCGCGGTCGACCTCGTCGTGACGACGAAACCGGACCGCACCCCGGTCACGGATGCCGACCAGGCGGTCGAGCGCATCATCCGGGAAGGCATCGAGGCCGCACGGCCCGACGACGCGATCCTCGGCGAGGAGTACGGCACGCAGGGCGAGAGCGCCCGGCAGTGGATCATCGACCCGATCGACGGCACCGCCAACTTCCTGCGCGGCGTGCCGATCTGGGGCACCCTCATCGCCCTCGCGATCGACGGGGTACCGGTCGTCGGCGTCGTGAGCTCCCCCGCGCTCGGCAGGCGCTGGTGGGCGGCGACCGGGCACGGCGCCTGGGGCCAGGCCGAGGGCGAGGAGCCGCGCGCGCTCAGGGTGAGCGCGGTCGCCGAACTGGCCGACGCATCCCTCAGCTACAACAGTCTGCAGGGCTGGGATGGCGCGGGCCGCCTGGACGAGGTCGTCGCGCTGTCCCGGGCGGTGTGGCGCTCCCGCGCGATCGGGGACATGTGGAGCTACATGCTGCTCGCCGAGGGCGCGCTCGACATCGTCAGCGAGTTCGACCTGCAGCCCTACGACATGGCCGCGCTCATTCCGATCGTGCAGGAGGCGGGCGGCACCTTCACGTCCGTGGGCGGGGAGCCCGGGCCGTGGCACGGCAGCGCGCTAGCGACCAACGGTCTGCTGCACGAGGCCGTGCTGCGGCGGCTCGAACGTCCGTGAACAGTTTTCGAATCGATACACGTTCTAGGCCATCGGCGGGTCGGGACCTTCGCTAGGCTCTACGCGAGCCTCGCTCCACAGCGATCACCGAGAGAAATGAGTACTGCGATGACCACAACCCTCAAGCGTGCCCTCGTGGCATTGACCGTCGGCGCTGCGGGCTTCGCCCTCGCCGGCTGTAGCCTGCTGCCGGGTGGCGGCGGCACCACCACCGACACCGGCGATGGTGGCGACACGGTCGATGTCTTCACGATCGCGGTCGGCGACTGCCTCAACGACGGCGGCGTCGAGGGCGAGGTCAGCGAGGTCGTCAAGGTCGACTGCGCCGAGGAGCACGACTCCGAGGCCTACGCCTCGATCATCATGGACGACGGCGACTTCCCCGGCGACGCCGCGGTCGAGGACCAGGCGATCACCGACTGCACGACGGAGTTCAACTCCTTCGTCGGCCTGGACTACCAGGCCTCCGTGCTCGACTTCGCGTACTACTACCCGACCGAGGCGAGCTGGGGCAACGGGGACCGCGAGATCCTCTGCCTGATCGTCGACCCGGCCGGCAAGGTCACGGGCTCGCTCGAGGGCGCTGCGCGCTAGTTCACCGAACACACGAAGAGGGACGCCTCCTGCTGGATGCGTCCCTCTTCGTTTCTTCCCGACAACGCGATAGCGACCTTCATGGTGGAGATGGGGGGAATCGAACCCCCGTCCACTGCTGTAATTCCACGCCTTCTACGGGTGTAGCTCGCACAAGCGTTCTGCTCGGCCCCGACCTTTGCCACGAGCACCCAGGTCGA
>JBAQPI010000358.1:0-1805 GCA_049305635.1 Rhodoglobus sp.
GAGCAGCGTCGCAAGAAGGTCACGCTCGTCCACAAGACCAACGTGCTGACCTACTCGGGCAGCCTGTGGCAGCGCCTGGTCGAGGCGGAGGCGGCCAATCATCCATCCGTGGACTGGGACTACCTGCACGTGGATGCCGCGACCATATTCCTCGTCACGAACCCTGCTAGGTTCGACGTGATCGTCACCGACAACCTCTTCGGCGACATCCTCACCGACCTGGCCGCCGCGATCAGCGGGGGCATCGGACTGGCCGCCTCGGGCAACATCAATCCCGATCGCAGCTTCCCCTCGATGTTCGAGCCCGTGCACGGTTCGGCGCCGGACATCGCCGGGCAGCAGCTCGCCGACCCCACCGCCGCGATCCTCTCGGCCGCGCTCCTGCTCACCCATCTGGGCGAGACGGATGCCGCGGCGAAGGTCACCGCGGCCGTCACCGCCGACCTCGCCGCCCGCGGGGACTCCAAGCGCAGCACCGCGCAGGTCGGCGACGCCATCGCCGCGGCCGTGGCGTCGGCGTAATGTAGGACTTCCGACCATTCCACCAGGGACCACCATGAAGAACCTCCTCGCGCCCAAGGACCTCGAGTTCGCCGTCACCGTGAACGAGGCGGCGCGCTCCGCCGCCGAGCACGCCGATATCATGGCGGACCCCGGCTTCGGCAAGCACTTCACCGACCACATGGTCGACATCTGCTGGTCGGAGTGGGGCGGCTGGCACCGTCCCCGCGTGCGACCGTACGGCCCGATCACGCTCGACCCGGCCGCCGCGGTGCTGCACTACGGCCAGGAGGTCTTCGAGGGCCTCAAGGCCTACCGCCACGCCGACGGCTCGATCTGGACCTTCCGGCCGGATGCCAACGCGGCACGCCTGCAGCGCTCGGCCCGCCGCCTCGCACTGCCCGAACTGCCCACCGACTACTTCATCGAGTCCCTGCGACAGCTCATCGCGATCGACGCCCGATGGGTGCCCTCCGCCCCTGAGACGAGTCTCTACCTGCGGCCGTTCATGTTCGCCAAGGAGGCGTTCCTCGGGGTGCGGCCCGCCAAGAAGGTGGACTACATGCTCATCGCGAGCCCGGCCGGGGCCTACTTCCATGGTGGCGTCGAGCCGGTCTCGATCTGGGTCTCCACCACGTACGCCCGGGCCGGCCGCGGCGGCACGGGCGCAGCGAAGACCGGCGGCAACTACGCCTCCTCCCTCATCGCGCAGCAGGAGGCCTACGACCACGGCTGCGCGCAGGTGCTGTTCCTCGACTCCGAGACGAGCACATACCTGGAGGAACTCGGCGGCATGAACGTGGTGTTCGTGCGCAAGGACGGCGCCCTCGTCACCCCCGAGTCCTCGAGCATCCTCGAAGGCATCACCCTCGACTCGATCCTGCAGCTCGCGCGGGACCGGGGGCTCAAGACCGAGCAGCGTCGCATCACGATCGACGAGGTGCGCAAGGGCGTCGAGTCAGGCGACATCGTCGAGATGTTCGCCTGCGGCACCGCGGCGGTCATCACCCCGATCGCCGCGTTCAAGGCAGAGGGCTACACGATCGGCGATGAGTCCGCGCCCGCAGGCGAACTCACGCTCTCGCTGCGTGAGGAGCTCACCGGCATCCAGCAGGGTCGCGTCGCCGACCGCCACGGCTGGATGCTGCGCCTCGACGCCTGACTCGACGGCTCGATCACCCGTCGCCGCGGCCGACCCCCTGGGAACACTCCCGTTGTGAAGGAACTCCTTCACAACGGGAGTGAATCGAAGGCACGCACGATGAACTGACCGAGGCCCGCGACGCGAATGAACCGCGCGGGTC
>JBAQPI010000359.1:0-2442 GCA_049305635.1 Rhodoglobus sp.
GCCGCGAACACCGCGAGGTACCCGGTCTGCCAGCGCTCGAGGCGCGCCGCCGGGGCACGCCCGCCGAGCAGGCGCAGCGTGAGCCACGCGGAACCCGCGAGGTTGACGAGCAGGAGGAGGTTGAGCCCGAGCGCGACGAACCGGTTGGCGGTGAAGCCGTACTCGCCGACCCGCGCGAACATCGCCACGAGCACGAGCAGGTCGAGCGCGATCGCCGCGACGACGGCCACGAGCCGGATGACATCCATCGCCCCGGTCGCCTTGCCCGGCTCGCGAGCGGAGATGCCGTAGACCACGAGCCCGAGCACGACGAGCAGCAGCACGTCGAACACCGTCAGCAGGTCACGGTCGAAGTCACGCCCGATGCCGTTGATCGCGTAGGCGATCGCGGAGCCGAGCAGCATCACCGCGAACAGGGGCGTGAAGATCGCGGTGAGCACGGGGGCCAGATTCTCGATGATGCTCTGCTTGGCCTCGACGAGCCATGCCGCGACGACGACCGCTCCTGCGGCGCCGCTCGGCAGCACCCAGGTGATGACGGGCTCGATCGCGTCAGGGGCGATAGGGCCCAGCACCGCGACGGTCAGGCCGAGCAGCACCGCGCCGCCGAGCGCGATGAGCGCGTAGTAGATCGCCCATTCGCCGCTGAAGCGCACGAAATCCATCCTGCGCGCCGATGAGCGGATGCCGCCGCCGAGGTACGCCGCGCCCGCGACGAACCACAGCGCAACGGGCAGGTGGATCGCGACCAGCAACTCCGTGCTGCCGCCCATGACGAAGGGGAACACGTTCGCGATCGTGGCGAGCAGCACGACGGCGGCGGCGAGCGCTGCGACCCAACGCCACGCCATCCGTCGCAGCACCGCGAAGTAGGCGACGAGCACGGGCAGCACGAACAGGCTCATGTCGCGCACGAACCAGGATGCGGTCGGCCCGCCAAGCACCTGCGTCGGGCTGCCGGGCATGGTCGCCAGCAGCCGGCCCACGTGGATGAGCACCGCGGCCACGGCGGTGAAGCCGACCATGGCGAGCAACGGCCGGCGCGGACCCCCTTCGACGGGTGCGAGCGTCAACTGCTTCCACAGCCGCTCGCCGTGCTCGCGCGCGAACTCGGCGGTGAGCCGGTCGGCCGCGCCGAGGCGCCGGACGGCGATGAGGAAGGCCTCGTCCGCGTGGAGCCCGGCGGCCTCGAGGTCGGCGATCTGCTCGCGCAGATGGCCTTCGAGCTCGTCCGCGTCGGCGCCGTCGATCACGCGGCCGCGCAGCACGGCGGTGCGCCACTGCCCTATGCGCGCCTCCAGATCCGCGCTCATGCGCCGACCGCCGGTGTCGCGACGCCCCAGAGTCCGCCGAGCGTGCGGGTGGCGGTGTCCCACTGCCTGCGCTGTTCGGCGAGCTGCGCCCTGCCGTGCTCGGTGATCTCGTAGTACTTGCGGCGGCGGCCCTCCGCGGAGACCTGCCACTCGGCGCGGATGCTGCCGAGACGTTCGAGGCGGTGCAACAGGGGGTAGAGCATCCCGTCGGTCCACTCCAGGTCGCCGCCGGAGAGCTCGCGCACGCGGCCCAGGATCGCGTAGCCGTAGCTCGAGCCCTGCGCGAGGATCGCGAGCACGAGCGGCGTCGCCATCGCGGCGACGAGGTCCTTGTCGATGTTCATGGCGCTCCCGTCTCGCCCGATCATACCTTGTTGATCTAGGTATGCAAGGAATGAACCGGCTCCCGGGGTTCCCGTGACGTTCGTCCGGCTCCCGCGAACCGCCTGCGCACAGGTCGCCCTCGGCCTGGATCGAACGGTATGCTTTTGTCATACCAACGTCCGGGAGGGGCAATGGCTGTTCGCAAGGTGGCGGTCACGCTGCCAGAGGAGCTTTTCGAGATCGTGGAGCGCGCCCGGGCGGTGGAGCATCGCACCCGTTCGGAGGTGATCCAGGAGGCGCTGCGGACCCATTTCGGTGAGGCCGTCTACGTGCCAAGCGACGAGGAGCGGCGTCTGCTCACCGCCGCGCTCGACGAGGCTGCGCAGTCCCCTGAGCGGATCCGCGACTGGGATCAGGTCCGCGCCGAATTTCGCGCCGAGCAGTGACGGTCCGGCTCACCGAGCCGGCGTTCGGTGATCTGGCTGAGACCCGCGAACACTACCGCGCGATCGGCGGGGACCTGGAGCAACGGTTCTTCGACCAGCTCGACCTCGTCGTCGACCGACTGATCACGTTTCCGAACGGCGCGCCGCCGGTCGACGGATTCCCCGGCGTCAGGCGGGCGCGGATGCGCCAGTTCCCATACGGCGTCTTCTATCGCCTCGACGGGGACGACATCCTGATCCTTCGGGTACTGCATACCCGCCGTGACGCGTCGGACGTCGGATGATCAGACCGAAGCGGCGGTTGATTCATGGCGCTCCCGTCTCGCCCGATCATACCTTGTTGATCTAGGTATGCAAGG
>JBAQPI010000360.1:0-4971 GCA_049305635.1 Rhodoglobus sp.
TCCTCGGCCTGCGCAACCTCACGGTGATCGAGGACGCACTTCGCATGATCGAGGCGAACGTCGGCACCCCGCTGAAGATCGAGGACCTCGACCTCGACGCCGACGCGGCGACGTACGCCCTGCTCGCCCGCGGCGACACGCTCGGCGTCTTCCAGCTGGACGGCGGACCGATGCGCTCCCTGCTCAAGCAGCTCAAGCCCACGAACTTCGAGGACATCTCCGCGGTCATCGCGCTCTACCGGCCGGGGCCGATGGGGATGAACTCGCACACGAACTACGCCCTGCGCAAGAACGGCCTGCAACAGATCGACGCGATCCACCCCGAGCTCGAGGAGCCGCTGAAGGACATCCTCGGCACGACGTTCGGCCTCATCGTCTACCAGGAGCAGGTGATGAGCGTCGCGCAGAAGGTCGCGGGCTTCACGCTCGGGCAGGCCGACGTGCTGCGCCGCGCGATGGGCAAGAAGAAGAAGTCCGAACTCGACAAGCAGTTCGCCGACTTCGAGGCCGGGATGCTCGCTGGCGGCTACAGCAAGGGCGCCGTGAAGGTGCTCTGGGATACCCTGATGCCCTTCGCCGACTACGCCTTCAACAAGGCCCACAGCGCCGGCTACGGCGTGCTGAGCTATTGGACGGCCTACCTCAAGGCGAATCATCCCGCCGAATACATGGCGGCGCTGCTGACGAGCGTCGGGGACTCCAAGGACAAGCTCGGCCTGTACCTGTCGGAGTGCCGCCGGATGGGCATCCGGGTGCTCGCGCCGGACGTCAACGAGTCGCTCGGCGACTTCTCGGCCGTCGGCGCCGACATCCGCTTCGGTCTCGGTGCCGTGCGCAATGTCGGCTCGGCCGTCGTCGAGCTCATCGTCACGGCGCGCGAGTCGCAGGGGGCGTTCACGAGCTTTCACGACTTCCTGCGCAAGGTGCCCATCCAGGTCGCGAACAAACGCACCGTCGAGTCCCTCATCAAGGCTGGCGCCTTCGACTCGCTCGGGGCGACGCGCCGGGCGCTCATCGAGATCCACGAGGCTGCGTGCGACGCCGCCGTGAGCGAGAAGCGCGCCGAGGCCAACGGCCAGGTCGGCTTCGACTTCGACAGCCTCTGGGACGAGCCGCAGACCGAGCACCACGTGCCCGACCGGCCCGAGTGGGCCAAGCGCGACAAGCTCGCCTTCGAGCGGGAGATGCTCGGCCTCTACGTCTCCGACCATCCGCTCGCGGGGCTCGAGACCCAGCTCGCCAAGCACATGACCGCGTCGATCACCGAGATCCTCGGCGGCGATGTCGCGGGCGACGGCGAGCACGTCACCATCGCCGGCCTCGTCACGAGCGTGCAGCACCGGGTGGCGCGCAACAGCGGCAACCAGTACGGCATCGTGACCGTCGAGGACTTCGCGGGGGAGATGAGCGTGATGTTCCTCGGCAAGACCTACCAGGAGTTCTCCCCGGCCCTCACCAACGACTCGATCGTCGTCGTGCGCGGGCGCGTGAGCCTGCGCGACGACGGGATGAACCTGCACGCCGTGAGCATGTTCACCCCGGATGTGGGGCCCGGCCTCGGCTCCGGTCCGATCATCATCTCCGTGCCCGAACAGCGGGCCACCACCGACGTCATCGCCGCACTCAACGACGTGCTCATCCGCCACGCGGGGGAGAACGAGGTGCGGCTCAGGCTCATCAAGGGGCAGAGCGCTCGCGTGTTCGAGATCCCCTATCCCGTGAAGGTCTCGGCGGACCTGTACGGGGAGCTCAAGACGTTATTAGGCCCGAACTGCCTCGGCTAAGCCGAGACTCGGGCCCGCGACGCTAGACGCGTCGCGCCATCCTGCCTCGGCTAGAACCTCGGTCGCAGGCTCCCTCGGCGTCGCCGAAACGCCGGCGCGTTTCTCAGAGTTCCAGCGCGTGCGGTCGCATGTAGGTGCGCTCGTGGTAAAGCAGCGCCTCGTCCTCCTCGCCGAGTTCGCCGCCCACGATCTCGACGACGATGACGGCGTTCTGGTGCACCTCATGCACGGCGATGATGCGCCCGAGCATCCATGCGGTCGCGCCGTCGAGTACGGGAACCCCGTGCGGTCCGCGGTGCCAGTGCTCGCCCGCGAACCGCACATCGTGGTCGGCGGCCATGAGCTCGGCGAGGTGCCTCGAGCGCGGACCGAGGGTGTGGATCACGACGTGGTTTCCCACGGTCATCGCGGGCCAGGCGCTCGAGGCGCGAGCCATGTTGAAGGTCGCGAGCGGCGGCACCGCGGCGAGTGAGGCGAGCGAGGTCGCCGTGAACCCGGCGGGCGCGCTGTCCGGCAGGAGGGTCGTGACGACGGCGACGCCGGCGGCATGCCGCCGGAAGGTGCGCTTGAACGCGTCGAGACCGTCGACGGGGATGTGCGGTTCGGATTCCATGACTACTTGTCCAAGTGTGCAGCATGTACCCGGTATTCCCCCCGTAGCATGATCGAGCCATGATGAAGACGATCGACCTTCGCGCGAGCCGACCCTCGCGAGCCGAACTGGCCACCCTCGTGCCGCGTGCCGGGATGGATGTCGCCACCGCATCCGGGATCGCCCGCGACCTCATCGACGACGTTCGCGCCCGCGGCGAGATCGCGCTGCTCGAGCAGGCCGAGCGACTCGACGGGGTGCGGCCGCCACGTGTGCGCATCCATGCCGAGCAGGTCTCGAAGGCCGTGAGCGCGCTCGATCCGGCCGTGCGCGACGCGCTCGAGGAGGCGATCTCGCGGGTGCGCGCGGCATCCCTCGCCCAGGTGCCGCAGGGCAGCGTCACGCAGCTCGGTGACGGCGCCAGGGTGGTGCAGCGCTGGCACCCGGTCGGCCGCGTGGGCTTCTACGTGCCCGGCGGCAAGGCCGTCTACCCCTCGAGCGTCGTCATGAACGTCGTGCCGGCGCTGGTGGCCGGCGTGGCATCCGTGGCGCTGGCCTCGCCGGCCCAGAAGGCCTTCGATGGTTCCGTGCACCCGACGATCCTCGCCGCCGCCGGTCTGCTCGGGGTCGACGAGATCTATGCGATGGGCGGTGCCGGAGCGGTCGGCGCCTTCGCCTACGGGGTCCCCTCGATCGGGCTCGACGCCGTGGACGTGATCACGGGGCCGGGCAACGTGTTCGTCGCCGCGGCGAAGCGGCTCGTGCGCGGTGTCGCCGGCATCGACGCCGAGGCGGGCCCGACCGAGATCCTGATCATCGCGGATGCCACGGCCGCCCCGCGCCTCGTCGCAGCCGACCTCATCAGCCAGGCCGAGCACGACGAGCTCGCCGCTGCGCTGCTCGTCACCGACTCGGAGCAGTTCGCCGCAGCCGTCGTCGCGGAGGTCGAACGCCTCGTTCCAGCCGCAAAGCACGCCGAGCGGGTGCGCGCTGCGCTCACCGGCGAGCAGTCGGCCATCGTGGTCGTGAACGACATCCCCACTGCGGCGGCCTTCAGCAACGCCTACGGTCCCGAGCACCTCGAGATCCAGACCGCCGAGCCGGGCGCCGTGCTCGAGCTCATCGACAACGCCGGCGCGATCTTCCTCGGCCCGGACTCGCCGGTGAGCCTCGGCGACTACCTGGCCGGGTCCAACCACGTGCTGCCCACAGGCGGGCAATCCCGGTTCACCCCTGGGCTCGGCGCCTACACCTTCCTGCGCCCCCAGCAGGTCGTCGACTACAGCCACGAGGCCCTCGCCGCGGTCGAGGAGTGCATCGTGGCGCTGAGCGCCGCGGAGGACCTCCCGGCCCACGGTGCCGCGGTCACGGCGCGATTCGAGGCCTGAGGGCTATCCTTGACGCACCATGTTCTGCCCCTTCTGCCGGCATCCTGACAGCCGCGTCATCGACTCGAGGACGAGCGATGACGGCCTGTCCATCCGCCGCCGCCGCCAGTGCCCCGAGTGCGGGCGGCGGTTCTCTACGACGGAGACGGCATCCCTGAGCGTCATCAAGCGCAACGGCGTCGTCGAGCCCTTCAGCCGGGAGAAGATCGTCACGGGTGTGCGCAAGGCCTGCCAGGGCCGGCCGGTCACCGACACCGACCTCGCGGTGCTCGCCCAAAGAGTTGAGGAGACCATCCGGGCGACCGGTGCCGCCCAGGTCGACGCGAACGAGATCGGGCTCGCGATCCTGGGACCGCTGCGCGAGCTCGACGAGGTCGCCTACCTGCGCTTCGCGAGCGTCTACCAGGCCTTCGAGTCGCTCGAGGACTTCGAGTCGGCGATCACGCTCCTGCGGGTCGACCACCACACGGCCGAGGAGCCCGCGGACCGCTAGCCTGCGAACCACTAGCCTTGGGGGCGGCATGTATCCGCTCATCTTCCGCCTGGTCCTCTCCCGCCTCGATGCCGAGCGTGCGCATGGCCTGGGTTACGCGGTCATCCGTCTACTCCCCGGATTCCTTCGGGTCTTCTCGCGGCCGGATGCCTCGCTGCGCGTGACCGCGCTCGGCCGCGAGTTCGACTCGCCGTTCGGCGTCGCCGCCGGGTTCGACAAAGAGGGCGCCGCGATCCGCGGCCTCGGCGTGCTCGGCTTCGGCCACGTCGAGGTCGGCACGATCACCGCCCTCGCCCAGCCCGGCAACCCGCGCCCGCGCCTGTTCCGGCTCGTCCCGGATCGCGCGGTGGTCAACCGCATGGGCTTCAACAACCACGGCGCCGAGGCGGCCGCCAGCGTGATCGGCAAGGCCGTTCGCAAGCACCGTCGCCCGATCGTCGGCGTCAACATCGGCAAGTCCCGCGTCGTGGAGGTGGATGACGCGATCGACGACTACCTCGCCAGCACCCGCCTCCTGGCACCCGTCGCCGACTACCTCGTGGTCAACGTGAGCTCCCCGAACACCCCGGGACTGCGCGGACTCCAGGAGCTCGACAGGCTCGAGCCGCTGCTCGAGGCGGTCAAGGGCGCGGCGGGCGTCACGCCCGTGCTCGTCAAGATCGCGCCGGATGTCACCGACGAGCAGGCGGCGCGCATCGCCGGACTCGCGGTGCG
>JBAQPI010000361.1:0-2268 GCA_049305635.1 Rhodoglobus sp.
CATCCTCGGCGGTGAGCGCGTAGTCGTCGAGGTCGATCCACTGCCAGGGAGTGCTACGCGGAAAGCGGGGGAGCAGCGACTCGAGCCGCTCGACCGCGCTCGTGCAGAAGGCGCAGTCGCCGTCGAACACCAGGAGCGGGGCTTTGGATGGTTCCACAGTCGGCACTCCCGTCACGTTCCGATGCTACGCCGCTTGCCACGCGCGTTCGGAGCATACGCTTCGGATCCACGCAGTATTCTTGCGTGGCACGACGATTTCGCGCATCAAATCCGCAGATCGCGCAAGGAATTCACTGCGGAGTTACCAGTGTGTAACGTTTCCACCTATGGTTTGGCCGGGGGTTTCCCCCCGTTTAGGGTGTGAATCATCAAGGGCGGCGCGACGGTCTGAATCGTCGCGCCAAGCTCAACCTGCACAGGAGGACATAGTGAGAATCAGACGACTCGGGGCAGCAGTTGCCACGCTCGCCGTCGGTGCTCTCATCCTCTCGGGCTGCACTACACCGCAGTCCGAGATCGTTGAGGGTTCATCGTTGTCGGTGGCGTGGAACCAGCCGTTCTATTCGTACAACGGCAACACGTCGTTCGGCAACGCGACCGCGAACAACAACATCACCTACGCGACGCTCGGTGGCTTCAACTACTACAACGACGTGCCGGAGCTCGTCCGTGACGAGTCGTTCGGCACGATCGAAGTCATCACCGAGGACCCGCTCGTGGTCAAGTACACGATCGCGGACGGCGTGAAGTGGTCGGATGGCACGGCCGTCGACGCCGTCGACATCCTGCTGCAGTGGGCCGCCCTCTCGCGGGCCCTCGACACGCCGGACTTCGATGCCTCCGAGTTCCAGGACCCCGACACCGGCGAGTTCACGGAGGACTTCCCGACGGATGTCGTCTACTTCGACTCCGGTGCGGACCCCTCGTTCGGTCTCGGCCTCGTCTCGACGACCCCCGAGGTCTCGGACGACAAGAAGTCGGTCACCATGACCTACGACGAGCCCTTCGTGGACTGGGAGCTGCAGCTCACGTCGCCGCTGCCGGCGCACGTGGTGGGCAAGAACGCCCTCGGCCTCGAGGACAACCAGGAGGCCAAGGACGCCGTCCTGAGCGCCCTCCTGGACGGCGACGCCGCGGCGCTCGCCCCGATCTCCAGCTTCTGGAACGGCGGCTTCAACTTCACCGAGATGCCGGACAACCCCGACCTCGTGCTCTCCAGCGGCCCGTACATGATCAGCGACTTCGTCGCCGACCAGTACGTGACACTGACGGCGAATCCGGAGTACACCGGTGCCAACCTCCCGAAGGTGGAGGAGATCACCGTCCGGTTCATCACCGACCCGCTCGCGGCCGTCCAGGCCCTGCAGAACGGTGAAGTGCAGGTCATCTCGCCCCAGGCCACGGCCGACGTCGCCACCGCGCTCGCGGACCTCGACGTCACCGTGATCGGCGGCTACGAGGGCACCTACGAGCACATCGACCTCCAGTTCGACCAGTCGAAGAGCGGACACTTCAACAACCCCCTCATCCGTGAGGCGTTCATGAAGGTCATCCCACGCCAGGAGATCATCGACAAGCTCATCAAGCCGCTGCAGGAGGACGCCGAGGTTCGCAACTCGCAGGTCTTCCTCCCGGGTGCCGACGGCTACGACGAGTCCGTGGAGAACAACGGGTCGCTGGACTACATGGAGGTCGACATCGAGGGCGCCACAGCGCTGCTCGCCGAGGCCGGTGTGACCAACCCCGAGGTCTGCATGCTCTTCAGCTCGACGAACCCTCGTCGTGCCAACGAGTTCCTCCTCATCCAGCAGTCCGCTGCGCAGGCCGGTTTCAACGTGACCGACTGCTCCAGCCCTGACTGGGGTGGCCTCCTGGGTACGCCCGGTGCGTACGACGCGTCCCTCTTCGGATGGCAGTCGACGAGCCTCGGCGTCACCAACGGCCCGCCGCCCACCTACACCACGGGTGGTATCAACAACCTCAACTTCTACTCCAACCCGGACATGGACGAACTGACGGCCGCCCTCGGCACCACGTTCGACCTCGAGGAGCAGAAGCAGATCATGATCGACATCGACAAGCTCCTCTGGGATGACTTCTACGGTGTGACGATCTTCCAGTTCCCGGCGGTGACGGCGTACGACCAGAACGCGATTGCGAACATCTCGCCGTCGACGCTCGCGCCGACCATCTTCTGGAACATCTGGGATTGGGAGCCTGTCGCCGCTGAGGAGTAACCCTCCCGGCTGATTCGACAGTCAACCCGGG
>JBAQPI010000362.1:0-4319 GCA_049305635.1 Rhodoglobus sp.
GAAGGAGGGGTCGGATGCCACGAACCCGACGACCTTGACGACGCGCGTGATGCGGTCCAGCGACCCGATCACCCCGCTCGCGGCGGCGAGCCCGTTGAGCACGCAGGTGCGCGCGTAGGCCTTGGCCTCGTCGGCGGACACCTCGGCGCCGACCTTTCCGGTCGCCGGAAGCACCCCGGCAACGAAGGGCAGCTGGCCCGCCGTGAAGACGAGGTTGCCGCTGACGACGGCGGGCAGGTAGGCCGCGACGGGCTTGGCCACCTCGGGGAGTTCGAGGCCGAGCTCGGCGAGGCGAGCGGCGATCCCGGGCATCAGGCGGCCGCCTTCTGGCGCTTGAAGTAGGCGACGAGCCCGCCTTCGGGTCCGGTCACGACCTGGACGAGCTCCCAGCCCTCGGACCCCCAGTTGTTGAGGATCGCGGCCGTGTTGTGGATCATGAGCGGTGTCGTCAGATATTCCCACTGGGGCATTAGGGGCTTCCGTTCAGCTTGGCTCACGGGGTGATCCCGTACCCTGATTCTATGTCTGCCCAAAAAGCCCCGCGTCGAGGCGCCTTCTCCGCGGTCCTCGGCGTCCTCGGCTTCAGTGCCATCGCCGGCCTGCTCGTGACCGTGATGGTCGCCCCGGCCATCGCCGTGACCGGCGTCACGGCCTCGAGCGCGATCGGCGTCTTCGACAGCCTGCCCGAGTACCTCGAGATCGGCCAGCTGCCCGAGCGCAACGAGATCTACGCGAACTCGGCCGCTGGTCCCGTGCTCATCGCGACGGTCTACAACCAGAACCGCGAGGAGGTGCCGTACGACGAGATCTCCCAGTACGCGCTGGATGCTGCGGTCGACGGCGAGGACAAGCGCTTCTTCGAGCACGGCGGCGTCGACATGGCGGGCCTCATCCGCGCGGCCCTCGGCAACATCGGTGCCGGCGGCATCGAGTCCGGTGCCTCCACGCTCTCGATGCAGGTCGTGAAGAACACCTTCGTGCAGGACGCGCTCGACCAGCCGACCCCCGAGAAGGTCGAGGCGGCATACGAGGCCGCGGTCGCGACATCCTTCGATCGCAAGCTCAAGGAGATGAAGCTCGCGATCGGCCTCGAGAAGAAGTACACGAAGAAGGAGATTCTGGTCGCGTACCTGAACATCTCCAACTTCGGCAACGCGACCTACGGCATCCAGGCGGCGGCGCAGCGTTACTTCAGCGTCAACGCCAAGGACCTCACCCCGGCTCAGGCCGCGAGCCTTCTCGCGATCGTGCAGTATCCGAACCAGCGCAACCTCGCCGACCCGGAGAACTTCGAGGCGAACCAGATCCGGCGCGACTACATCCTCGGTGCCATGCTCGACAGCGACAACATCACGCAGGATGAATACGACGAGGCGATCGACACCCCGGTGGACGAGACCTTCGTCAAGCTCCAGCCCCCGACCAACGGCTGCATGGCTGCCAACGATCACGCGCGCTGGTTCTGCGACTACGTCGTCAAGAGCGTGGCCGACTTCGAGTTCCTCGGCGCGACCGAGCAGGAGCGCAAGGACAACTGGAAGACCGGCGGCTACAAGCTCTACACGACCCTCGACATGGACGTGCAGACCGTCGCGCAGGACCAGGTGTGGACCTACGCGCCGCCCAGCGAGACCACCTTCGCCCTCGGCAGCGCGATCTCCGCGGTGCAGCCGGGCACCGGTCGGGTGCTCGTGATGGCGGAGAACAAGATCTTCGACGACTCCCTCGAGCCTCCGGGGGTCGAGTTCTCCGCGGTCAACTACAACACCAGCTACGACTACGGCGGCTCCAGCGGCATCCAGCCCGGGTCCACCTACAAGCTCTTCACCTTCCTCGCCTGGCTCGAGGCCGGCAAGGGCGTCAACGAGCGGCTCGCCGCCGACCCCGCCAAGCTCGAGCAGTCCACCTTCAGGGCCTGCGGGGAGGCCGCTGGCGGGCCCGCCTTCACCTTCCGCAACGCGAGCAATGAGAAGGGGATCTATACAATCCGCGACGGCACGGTGCAGTCGATCAACGGCATCTATTTCCGGATGGCGCAGCAGCTCGATCTCTGCAACATCCGTGATGTCGCGGTGAAGCTCGGCGTCGAGCGCGCGGACGGCGCGGAACTCCAGACGAACCCGACCTCGATCATCGGCACCAACGAGGTGACCCCGTTGAGCATGGCCGGCGCCTACGCGACCGTCGCGGCGCTCGGCAAGTACTGCAAGCCGATCGTCGTCGACAGCGTGGTCAAGCCCGACGGCGAGGAGATCGCCGGCCAGAAGTCGGAATGCAAGCAGGTGCTCGACGCCGGCGTCGCGGCGACCGCGGTCGACGTGCTCAAGCAGGTGCTCAACGTGAGCGCGACCGCGAACGCGAACCCGCACGACGGCGTGCCGATCTTCGGCAAGACCGGCACCACCGACTCCAACAACCAGACCTGGATGGCGGCGGCGACCACGAACATCGCCATGGTCACCTGGGTGGGCAACAGCATCGGCGAGTTCGACATGTTCGACGCCAATTACAACGGCGTGCGCGGCCAGTTGCTGCGGCACATCATCACCCGCAACGTGATCGGCACGGCGAACGCCAAGTACGGCGGCGGCGACTGGCCGGCGCCCCCGGCGAACCTGCTGGCCGGCTCCGGGCAGGAGGTGCCGAACGTCGTGGGCCTGACGCCCGAGGCCGCGAAGGCGCTGCTCGAGAGCCTCGGGTTCGCCTTCGCCGATGGCGGCCAGATCGATTCGGATGCCGAAGCCGGCAAGGTCATCCGCACCGACCCCGCGGCGGGCACGCAGTCGGCCAAGGGCGCGACGGTGACGGTCTTCACCAGCAAGGCCAACCTGAAGCCGTTCCCGGATGTCGTCGGCAACGGCAAGCAGTTCACCTTCGGCGAGGCGCAAGGCGAGCTCGCACCCGAGTACACCGACGTCACGGAGGTGTGTGTGGTCGTGACCGAGCCGCCGCGCGTCGACAAGGTGCAGTCCTCCAACCCGGCACCTGGAACCCTCGGGTCAGCCGGTGGGGCAGTGACGCTGAGCGTCGGCAAGCTCGTCTGTCCGACCGCGGGGCCGTGACACCCGGTGCGGCCCGACCGGCTGCCACGGCCCTCGGGGTCGTGGCAGCCGCCGGGGCCGCCGCGCTCGCCTGGGGCGCACTCGTCGAGCGCAACCGTTTCACGGTTCGCCAGGAGACCCTGCCCGTGCTCGACCCTGGCGCCCGCCCGCTGACCGTGCTGCACCTCTCCGACCTGCACATGGCGCCGTGGCAGCGCCGTAAGCAGGAGTGGGTGCGTTCCCTCGCGCGGTACGAGCCCGACCTCGTCGTCAACACCGGCGATAACCTCGGTCATCGGGACGGCCTCGAGGGGGTCGAGCGGGCGCTCGAGCCGTTCGCGGGAGTCGCCGGCGTCTACGTCCACGGGTCGAACGACTACTTCGGCCCGCGGGTGAAGAACCCCTTCGCCTACTTCGCCGGTCCCTCGGCGCACGTCGAGAAGGCGGTCACGCTCGACACCGCGGGCCTCGAGTCGTTCTTCGCCGATCGCCTCGGCTGGCTCAGCCTCAACAACCTCGCGCGCGCCATCGAGATCAAGGGCTCCCGTCTCGAGTTCTTCGGCGTCAACGACGCGCACCGCGGCTGGGACCGCCTCGACCGGCTCCCGGTCGTGATCGAGGAGATGCGCGAGAACGTCGGCTGGCAGGACGATCGCACGGGGCCGGATGCCGTTGCCATCGGCGTCACGCACGCCCCGTACCGCCGCGTGCTGGACTCCTTCGTGACCCACGGGGCCGACGTGATGTTCGCCGGGCACACCCACGGCGGCCAGGTGCGCATTCCGGGCCTGCCCGCGCTCGTGACGAACTGCGACATCCCCCGCGACCAGGCGCAGGGCCTGAGCATGTGGCACCACGCCCGTCGCGCTGCCTTCCTGGAGGTCAGCGCCGGGCTCGGAACCTCGATCTACGCGCCCGTGCGCTTCGCCTGCCCGCCCGAAGCGGTGATCGTGACACTCACGGCAGGAGATATCGGCTATTCTTGACGAGGCCCTCGGGCCATCGGGGTGTGGCGCAGTTTGGTAGCGCGCTTCGTTCGGGACGAAGAGGTCGTGGGTTCAAATCCCGCTACCCCGACAAAATCACAGGCATCAGGAAATCACACAGGCATCAGGCGAAATCAGGGTCCGGCGCGCTGCCGTAGCTGAAGTCCGTCTTCGGCCGCCTGCCGTTGTTCAGCACGCCGCCGGACTCATCGAGGTAGCACGCCCCGCACAGGCTCTCGTACGTGACATCCGCCCCGTCGATGGCGACCTGGTCGCCCGCGAAGACGAACTC
>JBAQPI010000363.1:0-1548 GCA_049305635.1 Rhodoglobus sp.
GAGTTGAGGAACTCGGCACGCGCGCCGACGGCGGCGAGGGCATCCACCTGGTCCTGCATGAGGGCGATGAGCGGGGAGATGACGACACCAGTGCCCTCGCGCACAAGCGCGGGGATCTGGTAGCACAGCGATTTGCCGCCGCCGGTGGGCATGAGCACGAGGGCGTCGCCGCCGTCGATCACGGTCTGGATGATCTCCGCCTGCTGCCCGCGGAACGCCGAGTACCCGAAGGTCTTCTCCAGTACGGCGAGGGCTGGGGACATGCTCCAACTGTACGAGTCGGCGCCGACCCCGCGGACGACTCAGATCACGTAGAACGCGTCGCCCGCGGCCGGATTCCTGGACTTGGCGACCGCGGGCACCCCGACGACGGTCGAGTGCGGCGGGGCATCCCTGATCACGACGGCGTTCGCGCCGACCACCGAGTGCGCCCCGATCGTCACCGGCCCGAGCACCGCGGCACCGGCGCCGACGACGACGTGGTCGCCGATCACCGGATGCCGCCGGCCCGGCTGCGATCCCGTGCCGCCGAGCGTCACGCCGTGGTAGAGCAGCACGTCGTCGCCGACGATGGCGGTCTCGCCGATCACCACGCCCATCCCGTGGTCGATGAACAGCCGCCGACCGATCGTCGCGCCGGGGTGGATCTCGACGCCCGTGAGGAACCGGGTGAACTGGGAGAGCACGCGGGCGAGCAGCCGCCAGCGCCAGCGCCACAGGCGGTTGGCCACGCGATATCCCCACACCGCGTGCAGGCCCGGATAGGTCAGCCAGACCTCGAAGGCGGAACGTGCTGCGGGATCCCGACGGCGCGCGTTCGCGACGTCCTCCCGGATCATGCCAGGTGCTCGTAGAGCGACGTCGAGAGGTAGCGCTCGCCGTAGCTCGCGACGATCACGACGATCGTCTTGCCCGCGTTCTCGGGGCGCTTGGCGATCTCGACGGCCGCGTGCACGGTCGCGCCCGACGAGATGCCGGCGAGGATGCCCTCCTCGACCGCAAGCCGTCGCGCCATCGTCAGCGACTGCTCGATGTCGACATCGAAGACCTCGTCGTAGACCTCGCGGTCGAGGATGCCGGGGATGAAGTTCGCCCCGATGCCCTGGATCTTGTGCGGGCCCGCCGCGCCGCCGTTGAGCAGCGGCGACTCCGCGGGCTCGACCGCGACGACCGCGACCCCCGGCTTCTGCTGCTTGAGGTAGTTGCCGACCCCCGTGACCGTCCCGCCGGTGCCGACGCCGGCGACGAAGACGTCGACGGCGCCGTCGGTGTCCTCCCAGATCTCCGGTCCCGTTGTCGCGAAGTGGATGGCGGGGTTCGCCGCGTTCTCGAACTGCCGCGCGAGCACCGCGCCCGGGCGCTCGTCGACGATACGCCCGGCCGCTTCGAGGGCGCCGCGCATGCCGTCGGCACCCGGGGTCAGCACGAGCTCGGCGCCGTACGCGCGCAGCAGCATCTTGCGCTCGGTGCTCATCGTCTCGGGCATCGTCAGCACCGCCTTGTAGCCGCGTGCGGCCGCGACCATGGCGAGCGCGATGCCCGTGTTGC
>JBAQPI010000364.1:0-1517 GCA_049305635.1 Rhodoglobus sp.
GCGGCGAGCCTGCCGCGGCCGCAGGCGCGCGCCGTCGCCAAGACGATGGCTCAGCTGAAGGCGCTCGGCGATGAACTGACCGCCAAGGACGCCGCCCTCACCAAGGCGCAGGCGCACAACGAGGAACTCGAGGCCGAGGTGGCCGCGCTGCGCGAGGAGGTCGCGCTCGCGAAGGCCGCCAACGCGGTCGTGCCCGACACGCACGACTACCGCGAGGACGAGACCCGCGACCTGTTCATCGACGTGCTGCTGCGGGAGGCCGGGTGGAAGCTCGACCAGCCGCGCGACCGCGAGTTCCCCGTCACCGGGATGCCGAACGGGGCCGACGGCGGCAAGGGATTCGTCGACTACGTGCTGTGGGGCGAGAACGGCCTGCCGCTGGGGCTCGTGGAGGCCAAGCGCACCCGCAAGGATGCGATCGCCGGTCAGCAGCAGGCCAAGCTCTACGCCGACCGGCTCGAAGCCGCCTACGGCCAGCGTCCGGTGATGTTCACCACCAACGGCTACGAGCATTTTCTGTGGGATGACGCGAGCTACCCGCCCCGCCGCGTCGACGGCTTCACCACCCGCGACCAGCTCGAACTGCTGATCCAGCGCCGCACCGCGCGCAAGCCGCTCGGCAGCCTCGAGATCAGCGACTCGATCGTGGAGCGGCACTACCAGCAGCGCGCCATCCGCAAGGTCGCGGAGGCCTTCGAGCATCAGGAGCGCAAGGCCCTGCTCGTGATGGCGACCGGCTCCGGCAAGACGCGCACGGTCATCGCGCTCGCCGACCTGCTGATCCGGGCGAACTGGGCCAAGCGCATCCTGTTCCTCGCCGACCGGATCGCGCTCGTCAACCAGGCGACCAACGCGTTCAAGCAGCAGTTGCCCGACGCGGCGCCGGTGAACCTGGTGACCGACAGGGATTCGGAGGGCCGCGTCTACGTCTCCACCTACCCGACCATGATGGGGCTCATCAACGACGGCGGCGACGGCCTGCGACGGTTCGGGCCCGGCTACTTCGACCTCGTCATCGTGGACGAGGCGCACCGCTCGGTGTACCAGAAGTACGGCGCGATCTTCGACTACTTCGACTCGTTGCTCGTCGGCCTCACCGCGACCCCGAAAGACGAGATCGACCACAACACCTACGGACTCTTCAACCTCGAGGATGGTGTGCCCACCGACTCCTACGACCTCACCGACGCAATCGCCGAGGGCTACCTCGTGCCGCCGGTCGGGCGCTCGATCGCGACGAAGTTCGTGCGGGAGGGCATCCGCTACGACGAGCTGAGCGAGAGCGAGAAGGAGGCCTGGGACCTGCTCGACTGGGAGGACGGGCTCATCCCGGACGTGGTCGATTCGAGCGCGATGAACACCTGGCTGTTCAATAGGGACACCGTCGACACGGTGCTCGAGACCCTCATGACCGAGGGGCGCAAGGTCGCGGGCGGCGACCGGCTCGGCAAGACGATCGTCTTCGCCAAGAACACCAAGCACGCCGAGTTCATCGCCGAGCGCTTCGACGCGAACTA
>JBAQPI010000365.1:0-5537 GCA_049305635.1 Rhodoglobus sp.
CAGCGGGGCATCCCGGATCGCCCCGGTCGAGAAGATCACGGCATGGTAGTGGTCCTTGAGGTCCGCGAGCGTGATGTCGCGGCCGTAGCGCACGTTGCCGAAGAGGCGGATGCGACCGGTGTCGAGCACGTCCTTGAGCGCGGTGATGATGCCCTTGATGCGAGGGTGGTCGGGGGCGACGCCGTAGCGCACGAGACCGTAGGGCGCCGGCAGCTGCTCGAACAGGTCGATCGAGACCTCGAACTGCTTCTCCGCCTTGAGCAGGATGTCGGCGGCGTAGATGCCGGCCGGACCCGCGCCGACGATGGCCAAACGGAGCTTGGTCAAATGTGATTCTCCAATATCAGCTGCTGCGCTCGACGAGCGTCTCGGCGAACCTGGTGAGGGCCTTCTTGACCGGTCCCTTGGGCAGCGGGTCGAGGGCGGCCACTGCCTCGCGCGACCAGCGGTGCGCCTCGTCGAGGGTCATCTGAGTGACCGGATGCTCGCGCAGCTCCACGACCGCCGCGAGCAGTTCATCGTCGCCGCCCTCGCCTTCGAAGCTCGCGGTGACGTCGCGGTCGATGCGGTGCAGCAGCTTCTCGGCGTCCGAGTCGGTCGCGGCGAGCCGGCGCAGGTACAGCAGGGGGAGCGTCGCCACCCCGCTGCGCAGGTCGGTGCCGGGGGTCTTGCCCGTGTCATCCGCCTTCGTCGAGAGGTCGATGACGTCGTCGATGAGCTGGAAGGCGACCCCGATGCGCTCGCCGAACAGGCGCACGCACTCGCGGTACTCCTCGGGGGCCTTGGAGAAGATCACACCCATCTGGGCCGCGGCCGCGATGAGCGAGCCGGTCTTGTCGGCGAGCACCTGCAGATAGTGCTCGATCGGGTCCTCGCCCTCGCGCGGCCCGATCGTCTCGTGCAGCTGGCCGAGCACGAGGCGCTCGAAGGTCGCCGCCTGCAGCTCGAGCACCCGACCCCCGAGCCGGGCGCCGATCTGGCTCGCGCGTGCGAACAGGAGATCCCCCGTGAGGATTGCGACCGAGTTTCCCCAGACGGCCTGCGCGCTCGGCACGCCGCGGCGCATCTGCGCCTCGTCCATCACGTCGTCGTGGTACAGCGAGGCGAGATGGGTGATCTCGATCGCCATCGCGGCGGAGATCACCTCGTCGTTGTTCCCCTCGCCGAGCTGAGCGGTCAGCAGGGTCAGCACCGGGCGCACGCGCTTGCCGCCGGCATCCAACAGATAGCGCGTCGTGACATCCGCGATCTCGTCGGCGAAGGCCATCTCGGCGAGCAGGCGGGCCTCGATGAGTTCGAGACCCGATTCGATCGCGACGGCGAACCGACGCTCATCGCTCGAGGCGAAGAGCTTCTCGCCCAGGCCGAGCGAGGAGCTCAGGGTGTTGCTGCGCCGCGTCAACGGCGTCGTGGCCTTCATGTGGTGCTCTTCGGAGCCGCGGACCGCACCGTTGTGATCGGCTGGGTCGCGAGCTTGCGTTTGGCGACGGATGCCAGTACCGCGGCATCGGAGGGCTTGCGTCCGCGATGCATGGCCACGATCCCGGCCGTGAGGTTGCGGTACGCCACCCGGATGAACCCGGCACCGCGCAGCCACTGGCTGAGCTCGCCCTGGTCCGGCCACTCCTGGATCGACTCGGCGAGGTACTTGTACGCCTCGGGGTTGGAGCTCACGCGGTCGGCGACGAGCGGCATGACGTGACGCAGGTAGGTCCAGTAGCCGGCGCGCAGGATCGCGACGGGCGGCTTCGAGAACTCGCACACCACGAGGCGGCCACCCGGCTTGAGCACGCGGTACATCTCGGCCAGCGCGGCCTTTGGCTCCGCGATGTTGCGCAGTCCGAAGCTGATCGCGACCGCATCGAACTCGTTGTCCCCGAACGGCAGCTTCTGGGCGTCCGCCTGGATGAACTCGATGTTCTTGTGGCGCTTGCGCCCCTCCTCGATCATCCCCGAGGAGAAGTCGACGGCCACCACCCGCGCACCGGAGCGCGCGAGGGCCGCGGAGCTCGTGCCCGTGCCCGCGGCGACGTCGAGGATGCGCTCCCCGGGCGCGGGGGCGACGGCGCGCACCATGGCCATGCGCCACAGCATCGCGTTACCCGCGGAGAGCACCGCGTTCGTGCGGTCGTAGTTGCGGGCGACCCCGTCGAACATGCCGGCCACCTCACCGGGGTCCTTCTCCATGTCCGCCCTGCTCACCCTCCCAGTCTAGGGTCGCTTGCCGACCGGCGCCCGGCCGAGGTCGCGGTACGGCCGGTAGTCTGGCCGGGTGAGGGTCGTGAGTTCCGTGATCGCGGACGTGGGACCCCTCGTTCCGTTGCTCGAGCCGAGGCATCCGCTCGCCTTCGTGCGCGAGGGGGATGGCATCGTCGGCTTCGGCGAGGCCGTGCGGCTGGAGTTCCGCGGGCCGACGCGCATCGCGGATGCCGCGGAGGCCTGGCGCCGACTGGCCGCGACCGCGACCGTCGAGGACGACGCGCGGGTGCCGGGATCGGGTCTCGTCGCGTTCGGGAGCTTCACCTTCGCCGCGGACTCCGCGGCCTCGAGCGTGCTCATCGTGCCCGCGGTCGTCGTCGGGCGCCGCGGCGACACCTGCTTCATGACGAGCGTCGACGGCGCCGAGCACCCGCTGGTGGCCTCCGCCTCCGGGCCCGAGTACCGCGCGAGGATGCTGCACGGTCAGATGACCCGCAGCGTGTTCACCGCCGCCGTGCGCACCGCCCTCGAGCGCATCGCCGCGGGCCGGGTGCGCAAGGTCGTCATCGCGCGCGACCTCATCGGCCACATCGCCGCGGACGCCGACCTGCGCCGCGCGATCGCGCACCTCTCCCGCAGCTACCGGCAGACCTACACCTACGCGATCGAGGGGCTCATCGGCTCGAGCCCGGAGACCCTCGTGCGCTCCGAGGACGGGGTCGTGGACGCGCGCGTGCTCGCCGGCAGCGCGGCCCGCGGAGAGGATGCCGACGCCGACGCCGCCGCCGCGGATGCGCTCGTGCACTCGCCCAAGGACCTCGGCGAGCACGACTTCGCCCTGCAGAGCGTGCTCGACGCCCTCCGCCCCCACACCTCCGCCCTCTCCGCGAGCGCGGCCGCGTTCGCCCTCAGGCTCCCCAATCTCTGGCACCTCGCCAGCGACGTGACCGGCACGCTCGCCGACGGCTCGAGTGCACTCGATCTCGTCGCCGCCCTGCACCCGACCGCCGCGGTCGCGGGTGCGCCGACGGATGACGCGACCGCCCTCATCCGTGAGCTCGAGCCCTTCGACCGCGGCCGCTACGCCGGCCCCGTCGGCTGGGTGGACGCCTCGGGCGACGGCGAGTGGGCGATCGCCCTGCGCTGCGCGCAGGTCGCCCCCGACGGCACCGTGCACGCCTACGCGGGTGCCGGCATCGTCGCCGGCTCCGACCCGGACACCGAGCTCGAGGAGACGACGCTGAAGTTCCGGCCGATCGTGGACGCGTTCGGGTAGGACGCGCTGCGATGAGGGCCTCGGGAGGAACCTGTGGGGCTCGCGTGATCAGAGTGAACTCCTGCTGTCTCGAGAGCCCCAGCTGTCGCAGCAGTCACGCCGATTCCTCCCGTAGGGAACAGCCCACGATCGATCCCACTCACGTCCCCGCGAGCCGCCTCTTCTGCTCCGCAACGTCGTAGTCCACCGCCGGCCACTGCGGGTCGAGCCCCTGCAGGGCGCCGAGCAGCAGGTGCTGCACGGCCCAGCGGGCGTACCACTTGCGGTCGGCGGGGATCGCGTACCACGGGGCATCCGGCGTCGATGTCCGTTCGAGGGCGATCTGGTACGCCGCCATGTAGGCCGGCCAGCGCTGCCGCTCGTCGACATCGCCGGGGTTGAACTTCCAGTGCTTGTCCGGCCGGTCGAGGCGCTCCCGCAGGCGGGCCTTCTGCTCCTCGGGCGAGATGTGCAGCATGACCTTGATGATGCTCGTGCCGCCGGCGACGAGTTCGCGCTCGAAGTCGCGGATGATCCCGTAGCGCTCCTCGACCTGACCGGGGGTGGACAGGCCGCGCACGCGGTGGATGAGCACGGCCTCGTAGTGCGAGCGGTCGAAGACCCCGATGATGCCGGGCTGTGGCAGTTGCGGGCGAACCCGCCACAGGAAGTCGTGTTTCCGCTCCTCGTCGGTCGGTGCCTTGAAGCCGTGGATGTGCACGCCCTGCGGGTCCACCCCGCCGACCACGTGCCTGACGATGCCGCCCTTGCCTGCCGTGTCCATGGCCTGCAGCACGAGCAGCACCGAGCGCGTGCCACCGAACCGGCTCTCGGCGAAGAGCCGCTCCTGCAGTTCGCCGAGGATCTGCTCGTTGGCGTGCAGCTCCTGCTCGGCGGCATCCTTGTCGCCCGTGAAGCCCGGGGTGGATGCCGGGTCGACATCGGCGAGCACGAAGCCATCCTCGACCGGCGCGAGTTCGCTCATGCCGCCAACCTAGCGACCCAGCGGCACTTCCACGAGCGTCGGCCGGTCGGATGCCGTCAGCGCCTGGTCGAGCGCCCCCCGGTTCTCGACCAGCAGGTAGTCCCAGTCGTAGGCCTCCGCGAGGCGGGGCAGCGAGAACTCCTGGCGGGTCAGCAGCACCCGGTCGAACGCCGGTCCCGCGGACCGCGCCACCTCGAGCCCGTCGAAGATCGTGCCGCCGCCGTCGTTGCCCACGATCACCTGGATGCGCGGGCGCTCCTCGCCCACCCCGAACAGCAGCCCGCCCGCGTCGTGCAGCAGGGCGAGGTCACCCAGCAGCACGCGCGTGGTGCCCCTCGCATCGCCGTCCTGACTCGCGAGGGCGATGCCGAGCGCGGTGGAGATCGTGCCGTCGATGCCGGCGAGGCCGCGGTTGGCGTGCACGCGCACCTTCTTGCCCGTGGCGACCCGGTCGAGCTCGCGGATGAGCCGGGATGCCCCGAGCACGAGCCGATCGTGCGGCCAGGTCGCCCGCCACACCGCCTCCACGAGGGAACGCCGGGTGACGGGGGCGCGCACCGCGGTGAGCTCGGAGCGTACGTGCGCCCCGAGCTCCGCGGTGATGTCCGGGGCGGGTTCGGCCGACTCGATGAGGGCACGGGATGCCACGATCCATGGCCCCGCCCACGCGCGGGGGGCCGGCTCGCCGTTGACGAGCACGGCATCCGCGAACTCGGACACCCGGCGCCCCGGGTTGTAGTCGTCGGCGTCGCGACCGCGGACGACGATCGTCTCGACGCCGTCCCGCTGGATGAGCTCGGGCACCTCGCGGCTGAGGGTCGGGTGGCCGAAGACGATCACGCGCTCCACCGCGCCGCCGAACTCGGCGGTCCGCAGCAGCTCGCGGTAGGCGACGACGAGGTTGGGGCCGAAGTGCGCGCCGCTCGACACCTCCGCGATGAGCGGCGCGCCGAGTTCGCGCGCGACCTCCTCGGCGCGCTCCCCCGCGCCGGTGCCGCCCACCACGATCGTGCCGACCGCTGGCACGAGCTCGCGAGTGGTCACCGGCTGTGGTTCGCCGTTCAGGCGATCCGAGGCGCCGCGCCGCCGAGGGACGCT
>JBAQPI010000366.1:0-2356 GCA_049305635.1 Rhodoglobus sp.
GTCTGCGACATCCGCGCGGTAGGCGTTCACGGCATCCGTGAGGGTCTGGCGCAGGTTCGCGTACTGCTTCACGAACTTCGGGATGCGGCCCTTGGTGAATCCCGCCCAGTCGGTCCAGACCAGCAGCTGCCCGTCGACGTGCGGTCCGGCGCCGACGCCGATGGTCGGGATCCTGAGCTCCTTCGTGACGCGGGCGGCGGCCTCCGAGGGCACCATCTCGAGCACGACCGCGAATGCGCCGGCGTCCTCGACGGCGTGCGCGTCCGCGAGCAACTGCTCGATGCCCTCGCCCCGGCCCTGGATGACGTGGCCGCCGAGCCCGTGCTCGCTCTGCGGGGTGAAGCCGATGTGCGCCATGACCGGGATGCCCGCGCTCACGATCCTGCGGATCTGCTCCGCACTGCGCACGCCACCCTCGAGCTTGACGGCGTGGGCCGTGGTCTCCTTCATGAAGCGGAAGGCCGTGTGCAGCGCGTCATCGGCCCCGGACTCGTACGAGCCGAAGGGCATGTCCGCGACGACGAAGGCGCGCGAGACGGCACCCGCGACGGCTCGGGTGAGGGGGATGAGTTCATCGACCGTGACGGGGATCGTCGTGTCGTAGCCGAGCACGTTGTTCGCTGCGGAGTCGCCGACCAGCAGGAAGTCGATGCCCGCCTCGTCGAAGATGCCCGCGGTGAGCATGTCGTAACTCGTGAGGCCGGTGATCTTGATCCCGTTCTCCTTCGCCGACTGGAAGTGACGGGTGCGCACCTTCTTGAGGTTCGCCTGCGCTGCAATGGCCGCGGCACTGGGATCGGTCATAGGCAGAGTCTAGATGTTCGACGGCAAGCCGACCTGGCGGCGGGGACCCAGCGGAGCCGGGGAAGAGCCAGTAGCCTAGAACCGGCGCTCGCGCAGCGTCTGGCAGCCAGCAGAGGAGCTTCGTGGACAAGCAGCGTGACTTCGTTCTTCGCACTATTGAAGAGCGGGGCGTCAAGTTCATCCGCCTCTGGTTCACCGATGTCGTCGGCACCCTCAAGTCGGTCGCGATCGCGCCGGCCGAGGTGGAGGGCGCCTTCGCCGAGGGGCTCGGCTTCGACGGCTCCGCGATCGAGGGATTCACCCGGGCCTACGAGGCCGACATGCTCGCGCATCCCGACCCGACCACCTTCCAGATCCTGCCGTGGCGCGGGGAGATCGACCCGACCGCGCGCATGTTCTGCGACATCACGACGCCGGACGGGCAGCCCGCGGCGTCCGACCCCCGCAACGTGCTCAAGCGGGCTCTGGCGAAGGCGGCGGACCGCGGATTCACCTTCTACACCCACCCGGAGATCGAGTTCTACCTGCTGAAGTCGTCCAAGCTCAGGAGCGGCAAGGTCGAGCCGGTGGACTCGGCCGGGTTCTTCGACAACGTGCCAGGCGGCACAGCGCACGACTTCCGCCGCCGCAGCGTGCGGATGCTCGAGGGCCTCGGCATCTCGGTCGAGTTCAGCCACCACGAGGCCGGCCCGGGCCAGAACGAGATCGACCTGCGCTACGCGGACGCGCTCACGACCGCCGACAACATCATGACCTTCCGCACCGTCATCAAGGAGGTCGCGATCGAGCAGGGCGTCTATGCGACGTTCATGCCCAAGCCCATGTCCGGGCATCCCGGTTCCGGCATGCACACCCACATGTCGCTGTTCGAGGGGGACTCGAACGCGTTCTTCGACGCCGGCGGCCACTACCAGCTCTCCAAGATCGGCAAGCAGTTCGTCGCGGGCCTGCTGACCCACGCGCCCGAGATCACCGCGGTGACCAACCAGTTCGTCAATTCCTACAAGCGCCTCTGGGGCGGCGATGAGGCGCCGAGCTTCGTCACGTGGGGCCACAACAACCGTTCGGCGCTCGTGCGCGTGCCGCTGTACAAGCCCGGCAAGGGCCAGAGCGCGCGCGTCGAATACCGCGCGATCGACTCCGCCGCGAACCCCTACCTCGCGTTCTCGCTCCTGCTCGCCGCGGGCCTCAAGGGCATCGAACAGGGGTACGAGCTGCCCGCCGAGGCCGAGGACAACGTCTGGGAGCTCTCCGACACCGAGCGTCGGGCACTCGGCTACAACCAGCTGCCCGCCTCGCTCGACAGCGCCGTCTCGCTCATGGAGGAGTCCGAACTCGTCGCGGAGACCCTCGGCGAACAGGTCTTCAACTACGTGCTGCGCAACAAGCGCAGCGAGTGGAGCAAGTACCGGGCCCAGGTGACCCCGTACGAGCTGGAGAGCAATCTCGAGATGCTCTAAGGCTCATGGGACGATCGCAGTCGACCCTCACCGACCTCGCGAGGCTCGGCTTCGCGGATCTCGGTGGCACGAGCGAGCGCCTCGGCGAACTC
>JBAQPI010000367.1:0-3303 GCA_049305635.1 Rhodoglobus sp.
GGTGCGGGTGCGGGTGCGGGTGCGGAGTGTCATAACTTATGTCATATCTGGAAGTCTGTCACGCTGCTCAGCGTGTCAGACGAGAAAATACCGTGCTCCGCGCCGCTCGCCGACGATGCGGAGAACCCTCTCGTCGCGCAATCGGAAAAGGAGCCGCCGGGCTGCTTCCGGACTTGTGCCGCAGAGTTCGGCGGCTTCGCTTCGAGAAATGCTTCCATTCGCATCGATGTAGTTGAGGATCATCTGAATCTGTTGAGGCTCGTCAAAGGGGCGAATCCGCACGTAGTTGGCTGCACTCGACAAAGATCTGTAAGTCGCTGCGCTGAGGGTATAGCGTCGCGCTCGACCGTCGCCCCGCATCTCGACGAGGCCGTCCTCAAGTAACGTAGTGAGCCGACTCCGGGTGCGCTGCTGCGGCTGCTGGAGGATCTCCGCAATCTCGCTGAGGGTCATGCGCGGGTTGTCCTTGAGCGCCCGGACGATCTGCAGATCGGGTAGTTCGAATCGCTGCTTGGATCGCTGATCGTGCTCGATTACAAAGCGAACCAAGTCGGTATCACTGCCGCCGAGCGCGACCGTGACGGCGACCTGGTCGGCAGTCGATCGGGTGTAGTCGGGTTCTGGTCTGCCTGAGCGAAGCGCCGTCTCGAACACTCGGTTGATCCCACGACCAGCTCGGTCCACGAAACGAGCTTCTTTGAATGCATCCGCTAGCACCCGGCTACGCGGATTGCTGCTTTCGAGGAAGTTCTCGACGGTAACCCCGCGTGGAAAACCGCCCGGGCTTGTAATCGTAAGCTCGTCGTCCTGAACTTGTACGCGTACCGCACCCATCACCGTGTAGTCGCGATGCACGAGCGCGTTGGCGACAAGTTCGCGAGCCACGATCTCGGGAACGCGGTCGATTCCTACGCGGGTCAGACCAATGACCACCTCGTCCTCGAGATTCTGCTCACGCAGGAGATCGAACAGCACATCAGCGGACTTGAATAGCGGCTCGTGGCCAATGATGTTTCGCCGAAGGACACCGCGCTCAAGCACCTGAAATATCGTCTCGTGGGTCGGCACATACCGACGTAGCGCTTCTACTGATCCAAAGAGCAGCAGCGCTCCACGGCGGAGAAGCACATCTTCACCGCGGAGTTCTGCCACTCCAAGGGCACTGAGGATCTCGACATCACCCATGGTGGCGTACACGCTCTCGACCGTGCTCCCGACGCTTGCTCGTTCACGGAATCGGTCGAACTCCGCCGGTTCGAGGTCGGCCAATGTCGCGCTCACTTCAGCGATCGTCGCGTAGTCCGCTTCTCCCCGTGCAATGCGATCAGCAAGCATTTCATGAGCCAGGAACGGAAGACATGCGGGTTTCCCGTCCGAGCCAAGGCCGCGTCGGACATACTTGCCGTCTCTAGTTCCGACAACGCTCGGTGCCGGTGCGACCTCCACCCGAATCACAGCCATGTCGTCGATGGAGATCACCTCGACCGAGGGGACGACCTGTGGCACGGTGTTGTTCGCCACCATCGCCTGCAATTTGATCGGATCGGTGCTCTTGCCGTGCCGAGGTCGTGCCCCGGTAACTTGTCCGTCGTCCTCAACGCCGATGAGGAGATCGCCGCCGTGGGGAGAGTTTGCCAGGCACACGACGGTTTCAATGATGCTCGAGTCGTTGTAGGTCTTTGGCGTGTCCGTCTTGAACTCGACGCTCATTGTCTCGCCCAAGGCGATCAACTTCCGCAGTCCCAGGTCATCCACGGTTCAGATTATGACATATCTTTTGTCGCAGAGAGACTGGTGTTGGACCTTTCATAACTGCCGACAAATCCCTCACGCCGACACAATCAGCCCCGTTGTCCACCTCGCAGCGAGGCCGGACGAGCGAATGCCGCCAGAGGTTGTCACATCGCCCAATGGAACCTAGGAGAATCGACGCCCCGCCGGCACGGCCGCCAAGCCGCTGTGCGGCTCCGCAGAACCGGCGCGTCGGGGCCCCCGGGGGTTCGGTTCGCGACGAGGCGCCTCGGAAACGAAGAACGCGCCGGCACAAGGCAACGCGCTCGTCGTTCCGGTGGGCGTCCTAGCTGTACTTCCCCGTGACGTTGTGAACGCGGGCCGAGGGGGTTTGGCCGCCGATCCCGGTGTGGGGTCTGTGGTGATTGTAGTGGTGGAGCCAGGTCTCGTAAGCTGCTGTTCGTTCGGCTTCGTTGGCGTAGGGCCTGGCATAGGCCCATTCAGTGGCGAGGGTCCGGTTGAACCGCTCGACTTTCCCGTTGGTCTGCGGCCGGTAGGGCCTGGTCCACTTGTGCGTGATCTGCTCGCCGAGCGCTGCGGCGAAGGCGTGGGACCGGTAGCAGGCGCCGTTGTCGGTCATCACGGCGGTGACGGTCACTCCGAGGCCAGCGAAGAACGCGTTCGCGCGGGTCCAGAACCCCGCGGCGGTCTCCTTGCGTTCGTCGTCGAGGATCTCTGAGTACGCGACCCGGGAGTTGTCGTCGACGGCGTGGTGCAGGTACCGGTAGCCGCGCGAACCCGCCGCGCCTTCGCGAGCGGCTTTGTCGCGCGCGACACCGGCCCTGCGATCCTGTGTCGATCCCCGCCCGTGAACGCGCCATCCACCGCCGTCCGGGATGCGGCCTTGTTTCTTGATGTCCACGTGTACGAGCTGTCCGGGTCTGTCGACCTCGTAGCGCACTGGCTTGGGTTTGCGGACCGGCAGACCCGTGGCCTGGTCGATATTCGCGAGCTTCGGCATGCCGTACCGGGCAAGGACCCGCCCGACCGTCGAGCGATGCAACCCCAGGTGATAGGCGATCCGGTGCGGCCCCCACCGGCGCGTGAACCGCAACGACACGATTCGCCGCTCCGTCTTCCGCGGCAGCCGTGTCGGTGAGGACTGCGGCTTCGAACTACGGTCGGAGAGCGGCAGCCCGACCCGGTATCGGTCGGCCCACCGCTTCGCCGTCGCAGGTGAGCATTGGAACCGCTCCGCCGCCCGCCGCAGCGGCCACCCCCGATCGACGACAAGAACGGCAAGACGACGACGCCCCTCCGGCGTCAAAGGAGCATTAGCGTGAGTCACGAAGACCTCCGTGGTCAGGGTGCGAGTGTGGTAACCCACATCCTGCCCCGGAGGCCCTCGCCTACCTCACCCGTTCACAACCTGCCGGGGAAGTACACCTAGCGTCCTACGCTGGGGCCATGAAGCTGTACTCGGACTTCGGCGGCCGTCGCAGCCGCCAGATCGCCGGCGACATCCTCGCGATCCTCGCGATCGGGTTGTGGGTCTGGCTCGGGGCCATCATC
>JBAQPI010000368.1:0-2576 GCA_049305635.1 Rhodoglobus sp.
GCCCGAAGGCGGCGGCGAGCACGCCGCGGTGCGTCGCGCGCAGCTCGTCCACGGGGATCGTGAACTCGTCCTGTACCTCGAGCACGCCCGAGTCCTCGGTGACGCCGATGCGCAGGAACGGCACCCCGCGCACCTCGCACACCGACTGGAACTTCACGTCGTCCTCGCGCGGCACGCTCACGAGCAGACGCGCGGTCGACTCGCCGAACAGCGCTGCGGTCGCGTCGACGCCGTCACGCTGCAGGATCTCGGTGATCCACACCCGCGCGCCGATGCCGAAGCGCAGCACGCTCTCGGCGAGGGCCTGCGCGAGGCCGCCGTCGGCGAGGTCGTGGGCGGATGCCGTGAGCGACTCGATGGCGCACGCCGACATCAGCCCTGCGAGTCGCTGTTCCGCCGCGAAGTCCACCACGGGCGGGATGCCACCGAGGTGGTCGTGCAGCACGCCCGCCCACGCGGAGCCGTCGAGCTCGTCGCGCGTGATGCCGAGCAGGTAGATGTTGTTGCCCTCGTCCTGCCAGCCGGAGGGGATGCGGCGGCCGACATCGTCGATCACGCCGAGCACCGCGACCACCGGGGTGGGGTGGATCGGCACGTCCCCGGTCTGGTTGTAGAAGCTCACGTTGCCGCCGGTGACGGGGACCTCGAGCGCGAGGCAGCCGTCCGCAAGCCCCTCCACGGCCTTGGAGAACTGCCACATGACCTCGGGGTTCTCCGGGGAGCCGAAGTTGAGGCAGTCGCTCACCGCGACGGGTGTGGCACCGGTCGCGACGACGTTGCGGAACGCCTCCGCGAGCGCGAGCTGCGCGCCGCGGTACGGATCGAGCTGGCAGTAGCGGTCGTTGGCGTCCGTCGCGACCGCGAAGCCGAGACCGGACTCCTCGTCGACGCGCACCATGCCGCCGTCGTCGGGGAAGCTCAGGGCGGTGTTGCCCATGACGTAGCGGTCGTACTGGTTGGTGACCCAGGTCTTGTCGGCGAGGTTCGGGGAGCCGAGCAGGCGCAGCAGGTCGCCGCGCAGGTCGGTGGAGCGAGGCAGGGTCGCGGCGGTGTCGGCCTGCAGCGCGTCGATCCAGGCCGGGTAGGCGACGGGGCGCTCGTACACGGGCCCGTCGACCGCGACGGTGCGCGGCTCCACGTCGACGATCCGCTCCCCGTGCCAGTCGATGGTCAGCCGCCCGGTGTCGGTGACCTCGCCGAGCACGCTCGTCTCGACATCCCATTTCGCGGTCACGGCCAGGAAACCCTCGAGCTTCTCCGGGCGCACGATCGCCATCATGCGCTCCTGGCTCTCCGACATCAGGATCTCCTCAGGCGTGAGCGAGGGATCGCGCAGCAGCACCTTCTCGAGTTCGATGAACATGCCGCCGTCGCCGTTGGAGGCGAGCTCGCTCGTCGCACAGGAGATGCCGGCCGCGCCGAGATCCTGGATGCCCTCCACGAGGTCGCCCGCGAACAGCTCGAGACAGCACTCGATGAGCACCTTCTCCGCGAAGGGGTCGCCCACCTGCACGGCGGGCCGCTTGGTGGGGCCGCCCTCGCTGAAGCTGTCGCTGGCGAGGATGGATGCCCCGCCGATGCCATCCCCGCCGGTGCGCGCCCCGAACAGCACGACCTTGTTGCCCGCGCCCCTCGCGTTGGCCAGGTGCAGGTCTTCGTGGCGCAGCACCCCGACCGCGAGCGCGTTCACGAGCGGGTTCGCCTGGTACACCGGGTCGAACCAGGTCTCGCCGCCGATGTTGGGCAGGCCCAGGCAGTTGCCGTAGAAGCTGATGCCGTTCACCACGCCGTGCACCACCCTGGCCGTGTCGGGGTCGTCGATCGCGCCGAAGCGCAGCGCGTCCATGACGGCCACGGGTCGCGCGCCCATCGAGATGATGTCGCGCACGATGCCGCCGACCCCCGTCGCGGCGCCCTGGAAGGGTTCGATGTAGCTCGGGTGGTTGTGGCTCTCGATCTTGAAGGTGACCGCCCAGCCTTCGCCCACGTCGATGACCCCGGCGTTCTCCCCCATGCCGACCATGAGGTTCTTCTTCATCTTCTCGCTGACCTTCTGGCCGAACTGGCGCAGGTAGATCTTCGAGCTCTTGTACGAGCAGTGCTCGCTCCACATGACGGAGTACATGGCGAGCTCGCCGCTCGTGGGGCGGCGGCCGAGGATCGTCTTGATCTGCTCGTACTCGTCGGGCTTCAACCCGAGGGCGGCGAACGGCTGCACCTTCTCGGGGGTCGCGGCGGCGTTGGATACGGTGTCGACGAAGGTCACGGAACTCCAGGATGGCGATGGCCGGATGCCCCCGATCCTACCGCCGCTAGGCTGGGCCCGTGCCCGCCGACGCCCTCGACACCGCGCCGGTGAAGTCGATCAGCTGGGTGCTCCTGCCGGCTGTGCTCGTGAGTGCGTCCGCCATCCTCCTGTTCGCGATGCGGGGCACCTCGCTCGCCATCACCCTGGTCGGCTACGGGATGCTTGCCGCGGGACTCGTCGTCGCGTGGCTGCTCGACCGGGCATCCCGCAGCGACGGTCTGTTCAAGGACCTCCTGCTCATCGCGGTCGGCATGGTCATCGTCTCCAC
>JBAQPI010000369.1:0-4502 GCA_049305635.1 Rhodoglobus sp.
GGCGACCTCGCCAACTGGACCGTCCCCGGCAAGCTCGTCAAGGGCATGGGCGGCGCCATGGACCTCGTCGCCGGCACGCCCCGCGTGGTCGTGCTCACCGACCACGTCTCCAAGGACGGCACCCCCAAGATCGTTCAGCGCTGCACCCTGCCGCTGACCGGGGTCGGGGTCGTCGACCGCATCATCAGCGACCAGGCCGTCTTCGATGTCACCGACGACGGCCTGGTGCTGCGGCGCCACGCGGACGACGTGACGATCGAGCAGCTGCGCGCCAACACCGGCGCGAGCTTCACCATCGACCTCGAGGAGTCAGCGGCATGAGCACCGTCATCGTCGGGTACGCCCGCACCCCCTTCGTGAAGTTCAACGGGGTGTTCGCGAGCATCCCCGCGACCGCGCTCGGCGCGCACGCGATCGGCGCGGCGCTGTCCCGCGCCGGGATCGCCCCGGATGCCGTGCAGCACGTCATCGCCGGGCAGGTGCTGCAGGCTGGAGCGGGCCAGAACCCCGCCCGGCAGTCGGCCGTCGGCGCGGGCATCCCGATGACCGTCCCGGCCATCACCGTCAACGCCGTGTGCCTCTCGGGCCTCGAGGCCATCGTCGCGGGAGTGCGGCTCATCGACGCCGGCGAGGCCGAGGTCGTCGTGGCCGTGGGGCAGGAGTCGATGTCGCTCGCCCCGCACGCGTGGTCCGCCCGCGCCGGCAAGAGGTACGGAGCCATCGAGCTGCTCGACACGCTCGACCACGATGGGCTCACCGACGCCTTCGAGCACCGGTCGATGGGTTCGTCGACCGAGGAGCGCAACGGTCCGCTGAAGCTGACCCGCGAGGAGCAGGATGCCTGGGCGGCCGGCTCGCACCAGCGGCTCGCCGCCGCCGCGGCCTTCCTCGCCGACGAGATCGAGCCGCTCCCGGTGCCCGGCCGCGGCGAACCGGTGATCGTGAGCGCCGACGACGGCGGCCGCCCCGGCACGACCGTCGAGACCCTCGGCAAGCTCAAGGGCTCCTTCGGCGGCGGCGGCACGATCACGGCGGGCAACTCGTCCCAGATCACGGATGGCGCGGCTGCCGTCGTGCTCATGGACGAGGCCGCGGCGCGCGCGGCCGGCGCGCCGATCCTCGCGCGCGTCGTCTCCCACGCCCTCGTCGCGGGCCCGGACGTCTCGCTGCACAGCCAGCCGTCGAACGCGATCAAGGCCGCGCTCGCCAAGACCTCGCACACGGCCGCCGACCTCGCGGCGGTCGAGATCAACGAGGCCTTCGCAGCGGTTTCCGTGCAGTCGGTGCGCGACCTCGGGATCGACCCGGCGATCGTGAACGAGCACGGCGGGGGCATCGCACTCGGGCATCCCATCGGCGCGTCCGGAGCGCGGATCGTCGGTCACCTCGCGCGCACGCTCGCGCAGCGCGGGCCCGGATCGCTGGGCGCGGCCGCGCTGTGCGGCGGTGGCGGCCAGGGCTCGGCGATCGTCATCGAATCGGTCTGAGCGACGGGAGCGCGGACCGTCGTCGGCCGCGGCCGCGGCCGCGAGCCTCGCGACGCCTTCGGCTGACTCCCGTTGTGAAGGAACTCCGTTGTGAAGGAACTCCTTCAGAACGGGAGCGTTCTCCTGGTGACGCCTCCTGGCGACGCCTCTTTGCGGAGCGGAGCGCCGCGGAGCGCCGCGCGAGCGGCGGCAGGGCTCAGGCGAGCAGATCCTTCACCATCGGCACGACCTTCGAGCCGTAGAGCTCGATCGAGCGCATCATGCGCTCGTGCGGCAGCGTGCCGGCGCTGTACTTGAGGTCGAAGCGCTGGATGCCGAGCTCGGTGATCGTCTTGGCGACCTTGCGCGCGACCGTCTCGGGGGATCCGAGGTGCAGGGCGCCGTGCTCGATGTCGTTGCGGTACTCCTGCGGGGTCGAGGGCGGCCAGCCGCGCTCGGCGCCGATGCGGTCGCGCATCGCGCTATGGTGCGACCAGTACTGCTCGGCGGCCTCCTCGTCGGTGTCGGCGACGAAGCCCGGCGCGTGCACCGCGATCGGCAGCTCGGGCTGCTCGAGCTGTGCGAGCGCACGGTGGAACAGGTCGACGTACGGGGCGAACCGCGCGGGCTCGCCGCCGATGATCGCGAGCACGAGCGGCATGCCGTGCCTCGCCGCGCGCACCACCGACTCCGGGCTGCCGCCAACGCCGATCCAGGTGCGGATGTGGCCGCCCTCGGTGCGCGGGTACACGTCCTGGTTCGCCAGCGGCGACCGCACGGTGCCCTGCCAGGTCACCGGCTGCTCCTTGATGAGCTCGGCGAACAGGTCGAGCTTCTCCTCGAACAGGCGCTCGTACTGGGCGAGATCGAGGCCGAACAGCGGGAACGACTCGGTGAAGGAGCCGCGCCCCAGGATGATCTCGGCACGGCCGCCCGAGAGCGCGTCGACGGTCGCGAAGCGCTGGTACACCCGCACCGGCTCGTCGGAGCTGAGCACGGTCACCGCCGAACCGAGATGGATGCGCTCGGTCACCGTCGCGAGCCCCGCGAGCACGACCTCGGGGGCCGAGACCGCGAAGTCCACCCGGTGGTGCTCGCCGACGCCGAAGAAGTCCAGGCCCAGTTCGTCGGCGAGGGCCCCCTCGGCCACGAGGTTGCGGATCACCTGCGCCTGGGTCAGCGGCGTGTCATCCAGGCCGACGGTCACGTCGCCGAACGTGTCAAGGCCGAACTCGACCTGCTGTGCCATGTTCTGGTCCTCTCGATGCATCTGCATCAATGCATGTGCCTCAACTCCGCGCGCGCCGCACGCATTCCCATCCAGCGCTTGCGCTCCTCGAGCGGGAACTTCTCGAGCGCGTAGCGCAGAGCGGTGCGCGGCATGGTCACGGCATGGTGTTCGAGAAAGGCGATGAGCACGGGCCGGTCGATGTCGCCGAGATAGCGCAGCATCCATCCCGTCGCCTTGTGGATGAGGTCTTCCTCATCGTCCAGAAGCAGCTCGGAGATCGCGACCACGTCATCCGTCTGCCCGGCTCGGATGAACGCCCAGCAGCTGACGATCGCCGTGCGGCGCTCTCGAGCAGTTCTTCGAGCTCGGCCAGCGGCATGCCGAGGTTCTGCCTGCCGATGGCGAACACGGTGCCCATGCGCACCCCGAGAAACACGTCGCCCTCGCCGTACTGACCCGGGCCGGTCTTGAAGTAGCGCGCGAGATCGGCGGCATCCTTCGGCGAGGCGACCGCTCGCAGCGCGGCGACCACCTCCTCGACGGTCACGCGCCGAGCAGCAGCAGCACGTGGTAGATCACGTACACCGGCCAGACCGCGGCCTGCAGCAGCCCCAGCACGACCGCCCAGAAGCTGCCGTCGGACGTGGAGATGAAGTAGATCGCGGCGCCGATGTAGGCCAGCAGGAAGGCGAAGCCCAGGGGGCCGTTCCGTTCCACGAATCTCACACGCTCGGCCATGGGATCCTCCTCGGGGTCAGGGATTCAGGATAGGGCGTGGGCGGGGCCAGACGGGAGGGGCGAAGGGCCCATGGAAGGAACGGATCTCAGGTTCCGGATACCACCGAGTACGAGGTCCGGGCGCTCGTCGACGTTTTTCGCGCCGGCGGCCAGCCACGTGGGCGTCACCTCGGCGGTTCGTCGTAGGCTACGAGTACGATAGAACCGTGGTCGATCAGGCACTCCTCACCCAGGCAAGGCAGCTCAACTCTGCCGACCGACTTGAGCTCATCGGCGAACTCTGGCAGTCCCTCAACCCAGACGAACTCCCGGTCACCGATGCCGAGCAGGCCATGCTCGACGAACGCCTCGCGGACATGTCAACGAACCCGGATTCGGGTCGCCCCTGGGAAGAAGTCGAAGCGGACCTGCAGCGTCGGCTGCCGTGACGACCCCCGTCGTCATCCGCCCAGCGGCGGAACGCGACATCGACCACGCCATCGGCTGGTACTTCGAGAACGCTCCCGAGCAAGCGGAACGATTCGCTGACGACTTGCGAGCGACGATCAGCCGCATCCAAGAGTCACCACGAATGTTCCGCACCGTTTACGGCGATGTGCGTCGGGCTGCGCTTCAGAAGTTCCCCTACCTTGTCTGGCTCGTGTACTTCGAGGGGGCCGGCGTCGTGCACATTCTCGCCGTGAGCCATCAACGACAAGACCCAGACAGTACCCGGCGGCGGCTGTGACCGACGCGACGCGGAGCCCGGGGTTCGCGGTGCTGCGAGGGTACAGCAATCAAAAAAGCCGCCCGAATTGGACGGCTTTTCTGATTGGTGGACCCTAGGGGATTTGAACCCCTGACCTCCTCGATGCGAACGAGGCGCGCTACCAACTGCGCCAAGGGCCCCAGTGCGAGGTCAAGGTTAGCAGAATCGGTTCAGCCTGCGGCGCGGCGGCGGGCGAGCGCGGCGTCGAGGTCTGGCACCGAGGTGTCCGCGTCATCCACGATGCCCATGCGGGCGAAGCGGCTCGCACCGGCCGGGATCGCGGCGGCGGGCCTGCCGGCCGGGGTCGCGGCGGCGGGCC
>JBAQPI010000370.1:0-1725 GCA_049305635.1 Rhodoglobus sp.
CAATTCACCGGCCCAGCGGGTGAGGTGGAGGGGGATGGTCATGCCGCGGGCTTCACCGTGCACGCGCTCTCGCGCGGTCCTCGGTGGTCTCGAGCGTCGGCGTGGTCATGCTCATGGCGCGGTCACAATCGGCAGTCCCGTGGCGCCGGCCGCGGTCACGGCGATGGCAAGAATCGAGGGCAGGCGGCGCATGGGGATCCTTTCGAGGACGTCCCTCGAGTGTAGATGATACCCGTGGGGGTATTCAATCCGCGTTACCAGGTGCCCGGACGGTAGTCCTTCAGGAACACCCCGCACACGTCCTCCCCGGCCTCGCCGCGCACGATCGGGTCGTAGACGCGCGCGGCCCCGTCCACGAGGTCGAGCGGCGCGTGGAAGCCCTCCTCCGCCAGGCGCACCTTCGTGGGGTGCGGGCGCTCGTCGGTGATCCAGCCCGTGTCGACGCTCGTCATCAGGATGCGGTCGGACTCGAACATCTCCCGCGCGCTCGTGCGGGTGAGCATGTTGACCGCCGCCTTGGCCATGTTGGTGTGCGGATGCCCCGGCCCCTTGTAGCCGCGCCCGAACACGCCCTCCATCGCCGACACGTTCACGACGTACTTGCGGCGGGCGGGGGAGGACGCCATCGAGGGCCGCAGCTTGGAGATCAGGATGAACGGGGCAGTCGAGTTCGCCAGCTGCACCTCGAGCAGTTCCAGCGGTTCCACCTCGTCCACCCGCTGCGTCCAGGAGTTCGCCTCGTGCAGATCGGGCACCAGGCCCCCGGCGTCGATCGCGGTGCCCGCGGCGAGCCGCTCGAGCGAACTCGACCCCGCGGTCATCGCCTGCTCGGTGAGCTCATCGGCCTTCGCGGCGGCGGCCCCGAGGATCGGGTGCGACGTCACCGACTGCGTGAGCGCGAGCGGGTGGGCGTCGTGGGTGTGGCCGAAGGTGACCAGCTCGGGCAGCGGGCCGTCCGGCAGTGGCGCGAGCTCGGCATCCACGATCCTCTGGTAGGCGCCGGGGGAGCGGCGCACGGTCTGCGTCGCGTTGTTGATCAGGATGTCGAGGGGGCCGGCGGCCGCGACGTCCTCGGCGAGCCCGATCACCTGGGCGGGGTCGCGCAGGTCGATGCCCACGACCTTGAGCCGGTCGATCCACTCGGGGGAGTCGGGCAGGCTCGTGAAGCGGCGCACGGCATCCCGCGGAAAGCGCGTCGTGATGGTGGTGTGCGCGCCATCCCGCAGCAGGCGCAGCGCGATGTACATGCCGATCTTCGCGCGGCCGCCGGTGAGCAGCGCGCGCTTACCGGTGAGGTCGGTTCTCGCTTCGCGCTTGCTGTGGCTGAGCGCCGCGCACTCCGGGCAGAGCTGGTGGTAGAAGGCGTCGACGAGGGTGTACGGCTGCTTGCAGATGTAGCACGCACGAGCCTTGATCAGAGTGCCCGCGGTCGGCGCGCTGGTGCGCTGTTCGAGCGGGATGCCGCGGGTCTCGTCGTCGATGCGGTCCGGGGCACCGGTGGCGGTCGCGGCCACGACCGCCTTGTCCGCCTCGGCGACCGCCGCCCGCAGCTCGAGCCTGCGGCTCTTCTTGACGGCCTTGAACATCTTGGCGGTGGCCTGGCGCACGGCCACGAAGTCGGGATCCTCCTCGTCGAGCTCGGACATGCCCCGTAGCACGCGCAGCGTCGCCTCCAGATCGGCGGGGTCGATGGCGGGGCTCTCGGAGGTCACAGGAGATTCTACC
>JBAQPI010000371.1:0-1607 GCA_049305635.1 Rhodoglobus sp.
CAGCGGCGCGGGACTGCCCGGCCTCGTGCTGGCGATCGCCCGCCCCGATGTCGACTTCGTGCTGATCGAGCCGATGGAGCGCCGTGTCGACTGGCTCGTCGGCGAGGCGGCCGAGCTCGGTCTGGACAACGTCACCGTGCTGCGCGCCCGCGCCGAGGAGGTGCGACTGCCCCGGCTGCTCGACCAGGTCACAGCCCGTGCCGTGAGCGCCCTGTCCAAGCTCATTCCCATCACCGTGCCCCTCCTCCGCCAGGGTGGGGAGCTCGTCTTCATGAAGGGCGAGCGGGTCGATGACGAGGTCGTCGCGGCCGAGAAGGCCATCCACAAGGCGCGCCTGAAGGACCCCGAGGTGCTCGTGCTCGGGGAGGGCACAGCACCCGAGGTCACTCGGGTGTTTCGGGCTACAGTGGTCTGACACGATCGACAGGCTGGGCGCTCTGCCCGCGCATCCACCAGAAGGTTTCACGTGAAACATCCCGAGGGCGGGCTCGCCGGCGCGAGCACGGACTACGACGACTCGACCCCGCTTGCGCGCGAACTCGCGGAGATCACCAGGCGTCGGCAGCTGCTCGCCGCCGAGCCGCTGCCACTGCCGACCGAGACTCGGATCTTCACCGTCGCGAACCAGAAGGGCGGGGTCGGCAAGACGACGACGACCGTCAATCTCGCGGCCGCGCTCGCCCGCGCGGGTGCTCGGGTGCTCGTGATCGACCTCGACCCGCAGGGCAACGCCTCCACCGCGCTCGGCGTCGAGCACCGCTCCGAGACCGTGAGCGTCTACGACGTGATCATCAACGACGAGCCGATGGCCGGCGTCGTGCAGAAGAGCCCGGAGTTCGAGGCCCTCTACTGCGTTCCGGCGACGATCCACCTCGCCGGCGCGGAGATCGAACTCGTCTCGCTCGTCGCGCGCGAGCAGCGCCTGCGGACCGCGCTCGAGCAGTACCTCGCGAGCACCGAGAAGCTCGTGCACTACGTCTTCATCGACTGCCCCCCGTCGCTCGGCCTGCTCACGATCAACGCCTTCGTGGCGGCCCGTGAGGTGCTCATTCCGATCCAGTGCGAGTACTACGCACTCGAGGGCCTGAGCCAGCTGCTCACGAACATCCAGCTCATCGAGCGGCACCTCAACCCGAGGCTGCGGGTGTCCACGATCCTCCTGACGATGTACGACTCGCGCACGAACCTCGCCAACCAGGTGGTCGCGGACGTGCGTGAGCACTTCCCCAAGGAGACGCTCGACACGCTCATTCCGCGCTCGGTGCGCATCTCGGAGGCCCCGAGTTACGGTCAGAGCGTCATCAGCTACGACGAGGCATCTCCGGGCTCATTGTCCTACCTCGAGGCGGCCGCGGAGATCGCACGCCGTGGAGCACCGGCCTGATGGCCGCGCCGAAGCGGACCGGCCTCGGCCGCGGGATCGGGGCGCTCATCCCGAACGCCGAGGACAGCGCGCGTAGCCCCGTCGACGTGTTCTTCCCGGATGCCGGCGATCGCGCCGCGCTGCTCGCCGTGCCCGGTGCACGGCTCGCCAACCTCGCCCCCTCGGACATCGCCCCCAACCCCAAGCAGCCGCGCACCGAGTTCCGGCAGGAGGAGCTCGACGA
>JBAQPI010000372.1:0-4664 GCA_049305635.1 Rhodoglobus sp.
GGGGTGGGGGTGGGCGTCGGAGTCGACGTGACGCCGTCGGTCGGCACCGAGGTCGGCACGAGCACGTCCGTGGCCTGACCGATGGTGCCCTGGTCGAACGCGGCGAGCGTGGCGCCGTTCACGGCCATGGCGGCACCGGTGGTGCCGAGCACCCCGATGATGGAGAGAGCGATGATGGCTGGTGTCTTCATGGCTCCACGCTACGAGCGGGCCGTCGAAGACGGGTCCGGCGGATATCCAAGATTCGTCCAAGATCCGGCGGCGGCGGCGCTGCACGGTGCACCCCCGCCACAATTGACCTATGCGGGTACTGGTCGTGGAGGATGACGCCTCCGTCGCCGACGGGATCCTCGACGGGCTCGCCCAGGCGAACCTCGACGCGCTGCACGTGAGCACGGGGGCGGCGGGGCTCGACGCGCTCTCCAGCTACGCGCCCGACCTCGTGCTGCTCGACCTCGGCCTGCCCGACATGGACGGCACGGACGTGTGCCGCGGCATCCGCGCGCGCACGCAGACCCCGATCATCGTCGTGAGCGCGCGCGACGACGAGATCGACCGCGTCGTCGCGCTCGAGATGGGTGCCGACGACTACGTCGTCAAGCCGTTCGGGATGCGCGAACTCGTCGCCCGCATCCGCGCGGTCTCGAGGCGCACCGCTCCGGCCGCACCCGACGCCGCCCCGCAACGGGTCTTCGGCGCCCTCGCCATCGACGCCCGCAGCCAGAAGGTGACGCTCGACGGACAGCCGATCCACCTGACGGCGAAGGAGTTCGAGTTGCTGCTCTATCTCAGCGAGGATCCGGGCGCCGTGTTCCGCAGGGCCGAGATCCTGCACGACGTGTGGTCGACCAACTGGTACGGCACGACCAAGACGCTCGACGCCCACATCGCGGCGATCCGCAAGAAGCTCGGCAGCCCGGGCTGGATCGAGTCGGTGCGCGGGGTGGGCTTCCGGTTCGGCGAGCCCGCATGAAGTGGCAGCTCGTCGCGGCGCTCATCGCCACGACACTGCTCGTGATCCTCGTGCAGGACATCCCTCTGAGCTTCACCCTGCGCAGCGTGCAGCACGACAACATCATCACCGGGCTCGAACGGGATGCCTTCGTGCTCGCCGGACGCAGCGAGGAGGCCCTCGAGGAACCGAGCGCCGAGTCCAGCGAGCTCATCACCGAGGTCGCACGCAGCTACCGCCAGGAGAGCGGGGCCCGCGTGATCGTGGTCGACGCGGAGGGGATCGCGATCGTCACGAGCGATGCCGACGACTCCAAGGTGGGTGCCTCATACCTCTCACGCCCGGAGATCGAGGCCGCGCTCGGCGGGGAGATCGCGTCGGGCACTCGCTACTCCGCGACGCTGCAGCAGGAACTGCTCTACGTGACGGTGCCCGTGCTCAGCGGCGAGCGCGTGCTCGGCGCGGTACGCCTGACCTACCCGGCGCAGGTCGTCGAGGATGTCGTCGTGCGACAACTCGGCCAGCTCTGGCTCGTCGCGCTCACCACGGTGCTGCTCGCCGGGGTGGTCGGCTACATCTTCGCCTCCGGGGTGACCCGGCGGCTCAACACCCTGCGCGCATCCACCGAACGGCTCGCCGACGGGCACCTCGACGAACGCGCCGAGGAGGATTCGGGCGCACCGGAGCTGCGGTCGCTCTCGCACTCGTTCAACGTCATGGCGGAGCGGCTCGCCGGCCTCATCGCCCAGCAGCGCGCGTTCGCCGCAGATGCCTCGCATCAACTCCGCACGCCGCTGACGGCGCTGCGACTCAAGCTCGAACGCGCACGCGACCTGATGCGCGAAGACCCCGACGGCGCCGAGGATCGCCTCGCCGCGGCCGAGAGCGAGGCGGACCGACTCGGCTCGATCATCGAGGGGCTGCTGCTGCTGGCACGCACCGAGGCGAACACGGCGGTCGCCGTTGCGGTGGATGTCGCGGCCGCCGCCCGCGCCCGCGCCGAGCACTGGACGCCGCTCGCCGAGGAGTCCGGGGTCCGCATCCGCTTCGAGGGCGCGGGCGCGGCGCAGGCGCTGGCGCTGCCGGGCGCCGTGGAGCAGGTCGTCGACAACTACATCGACAACGCGCTCTCGGTGAGCCCGGACGGCGGCACCATCCTGGTCAGGGTCGAGCAGCGCCCGGGGGCGGTGGCCCTGCACGTGCTCGACGAGGGCCCGGGGCTCTCGCCCGAGGACTGCGCGCGAGCGTTCGACCGCTTCTGGCGAGGGAACTCGCAGCCCGGCGGCAGCGGATTGGGGCTCGCTATCGTGGCGCAACTCATGACCGCGAGCGGGGGGAGCGCGGTGCTGCATCCGCGACCGGGTTCCGGTCTCGACGCCTCGGCGGTCTTCCCGGCCGGCCGACCGGAGTAGCGCCGCCGTCGAGGGCTAGATCCCGTAGCGCACGATGTAGGCCGAGCTCGACCACACCGAGTTGACGCTCACGACGCGGCCCTCGTACGGCGCGTCGATCATCATCCCGCCGCCGAGGTAGATGCCGGAGTGCCCTGGCATCACGACGGTGTCGCCCGGGAGCGCCGCCTCCCAGGCGATCGGGGTGCCGAGCGCCGCGGCGCTCGAGACGCCGTGCGGCAGCGAGACGCCGACCTGGGCGTAGACGTAGGCGACGAAGCCGGAGCAGTCGAAGCCCGCGGGCGTCGAGCCGCCGAACACATAGGGCACGCCCTGGTACTGCATCGCGATCGCGACGACCTGGTCGAGGCCGAAATACGGCAGAGGCGGGTTGGCGAGCAGCCACGCCGAACTCGCAGCCGGTGCCGCCGCGGCGGCCGCGGCGGCCATGTCGGCGGCCGAGGTCGTCGTGAACGCGTCACGCGCGGCGACCGGGGCGGCGACCTCGGCCTCGACGTCGAGCGTCTGCGCATTGGCGTTCGTGAACCGCTGCAGCGCCGCAGTCGCCTCGGCGCTGCCGGTGTCGCCCGGCTCCTGGTAGGCGTAGGCCGGGAGGGCGACGGTCGCGAAGAGTCCGGGAACCACGAATGCGGTGACCGCGAGGGAGAGAATGCTCGACTTGCGTCGGGTCTTGCGCGCCGCGAAGGCTTCGGGAATCGCTGGTGTTACGGGGTTTTCGGGTAGTGCACGTGTCAAGAGTGTTGCCTCCTGCGTCTCGGCAGCCCCATGTCGCTGCCCCATCCGTTTCGTATGTCTCCACGTACCTCACGGGAGACGGGTGAACGAGACGCTCCTGCAAGGGCCCTTGACCGGCATTCCTGGTCTTCAGGGCCCAGCGACTCTACGTGAGGAGCCTTGCCGAAGTCGCGCTGAGGCGGTGCCTCTCAGGGGATTCCCAGTGGAGAACTCAGCCCGCGACGAAGATGTGCACAGCCACTTCGTTCGGCAGCTCGAGGCCATCGCCGGCGCCCTCGACCTGCACGAAGACGTACGATCCGGCAGCCGAGATCGAGGCCTTCGCCCCGGGCAGCACGCCCGCCGCCTGCAGCTGCTGCAGCAGTTCCGGCTCGAACTGCACGGGCTCGCCGAGACGGCGGATGACACCGCTCACCGGCCCCGTCGCCGACGCGACCAGCTCCACGATGTTGACCACGCCGTCCATGAACGCCGGCGCCGGCGCATCCCCGAGCTCCTGCAGTCCCGGAATCGGATTGCCGTACGGGGACTCGGTCGGGTGGTCGAGCATCTCGAGCAGGCGGCGCTCCACCTGTTCGCTCATCACGTGCTCCCAGCGGCAGGCCTCGTCGTGCACGTAGGCCCAGTCGAGGCCGATCACGTCGGCGAGCAGGCGTTCGGCGAGCCGGTGCTTGCGCATGACGTGCACGGCCCGGCTGCGCCCCTCCACGGTGAGCTCGAGGTGCCGGTCGCCCTCGACGACCACGAGTCCGTCGCGCTCCATGCGCGCGATGGTCTGCGAGACCGTGGGACCGGAGTGCCCGAGACGCTCCGAGATGCGCGCGCGCAGCGGGACGATCTGCTCCTCTTCGAGGTCGAGAATGGTCCGCAGATACATCTCGGTGGTGTCGACGAGGTCCGTCATGCAGCAAAGCCTACTGGCGGCCGACCGTAGGATTGGACCCATGCCCGGCATCACGATCCCCGCTGAACTCCTGCCCGTCGACGGTCGTTTCGGCTGCGGCCCGTCCAAGGTCCGCCAGGAGCAGCTCGACTACCTGGCCTCAGCGGGAGCGGCCCTCATGGGCACCTCGCACCGTCAGAAGCCGGTGAAGGATCTCGTTGCGCGCGTGCGTTCCGGGCTCGGCGAACTGTTCGGCATCCCCGAGGGCTACGAGGTCGTGCTCGGCAACGGCGGCTCGACCGCGTTCTGGGATGCCGCCGCCTTCGGCCTCATCGAGCGCCGCAGCGAGAACCTCACCCACGGCGAGTTCGGCGCGAAGTTCGCCCAGGCCGCGGCCGCGCCGTGGCTCCAGGCACCGCACGTGGTGAAGGCCGAGGCCGGCTCGCGCGCCGAGGTCGAGCTCGTCGACGGCGTCGACGTGTACGCCTGGCCGCAGAACGAGACCTCCACGGGCGTCATGGCCCCGGTGACCCGCGTGGATGCCCCAGGCGCCCTCACCGTCATCGACGCGACCTCGGGCGCGGGCGGCATCGACTTCGACGCGGCGCAGGCCGACGTCTACTACTTCGCGCCGCAGAAGTGCTTCGCGTCCGACGGCGGGCTGTGGCTCGCCCTGCTCAGC
>JBAQPI010000373.1:0-2073 GCA_049305635.1 Rhodoglobus sp.
CCGTCGATGCGGCGCCAGAGCTGGGTCTGCTGGCCTCGGCCACCGGTGACGGGGGCGGTGATCGCGACGACGAGGGCCGCGTCATCCCCGAGTTCGCGCACCTCGACGTGCAGGATCGCGCGCGCGGGTGCCCCGCCGCGGCCGCGCCGGAACGCGCCGATCGCGTCGTGGCCGACGAGGATGCCCGCCGCGTCCCCGCGCAGGGTTTCGGGTCCAGGCGCGAACAGCCGGTCGAGCGCCGCGAGGTCGTTGGAGATGAGCGCACGCTCGTAGGCCCAGAAGGCGTCGATCACGGAAGGCTCAGTCAAAGTCGGCCTTGCGGATGCGGGCGTGCACGCCCTTGACCTGGTCGACGACCTGCGAGATGTCGAAGTCGGTCGCCGCCGAGAGGTACGCGTAGGCGTGCTCGGCGTCCATGCCGTAGCGGTGCCGCAGCAACGCGATCGCGTTGCGCACGGCCTTCTGCACGGCGGTGTCGAGGTCGCGGTCGAGACCGGTCGGGATGAGGTGCTCGGCGGTCTCGCCGAGCGGCCCCTCCACCTCCATGCCGCCGGGCACGAGGTCGAATCGCACGGTGACCCGCAGGGATGCCTCCATCGCCGTGAGCGCGACCTCGCCGTCGCCCTGGGCGAAGTGCGGATCGCCGACGTAGGCGAGCGCGCCCTCGACCTGCACCGGCAGGTGCAGTCGGCTGCCTGCGACGAGGAGGTTGATGTCGATGTTGCCGCCGTGCAGCCCGGGCGGCACCGAGTTCGGGCGTTCGCCGCCCGCGACCGCGACGCCCATCGTGCCGAGGACCGGCGCGAGCGGGAAGCGCACGTCGCGCGGCCGGCCAGCGGCGCGGGCGATCGTGCCGTGCTCGCCGTCGGCGCCCGCGAAGATGCTCACGGTCTCGCCGTGCGCCGGGTACTCGTCGGGCAGCGCCCCGCGCCCGTGCCGGTTGGAGATCACGCCGTAGGGCACGCGCGGAAGCGCCTCGACGAGGGTCATCGTGAGCACATCGCCCGGCCGGGCTCCGCGCACCGCGATCGGACCGGTGACGACGTGCGGGCCCGCCGCCCGCACCCGGTCGGAGGCGGCGAGCGCGATCGCGTCCTCGAGCACCTCGCTCACGCCGTGCGCGGTGAAGAAGGCGAGCGGATCGCGCCCCTGGTCCTCGAGGATCCCCTCGTGGCTGATCGTGTCGATCGTCACCTCGGTGCCCGGATCGATCGTCAGCACCGGAACGTCCGCCTCGCACGGCAACTCGCCCCAGAACACCTGCTCGGGGTCGGCGGGAAGGTAGGTGGTGGCGCGAATCGGGCCGCGACCGGGCTGGAGGGCATCCATACGTCGAGACTACCGAGCGCGCGGAACGGTTCAGTCCTCGAGCCGGCGCGTGACGAGGCGCTCGACGTAGTCCGTCGCCGGTGCCCGGATCAGCTCCCGCACCGTACCGCGCTGCGTGATGCGACCACGCTCGAGCACGAGCACGTCCTGGGCGATCGCCGCGACATCCTCGAGGTCGTGCGTGACGAGAATCGCGACCCCCGGAAACCCCGCCAGATGCTCCGCGAGTTCGGCCCGCACCTCGTCGCGCACCTCGACGTCGAGGGCGGCGAGCGGCTCGTCGAGCAGCAGCACCTCGGGGGCGGCGGCGAGCGCCCGGGCCAGTGCCACGCGCTGGGCCTGGCCCCCCGAGAGCCCGCCCGGGCGACGCGCGGCGAGCCCGGCGATGCCCAGCCGGTCGAGCCAGCCGGATGCCTCGGCCACCGCATCCCGCCTGCCCTGCGCCCGCGGCCCGAACGCGACGTTCTCGAGCACGCTCAGGTGCGGGAAGAGCAGGTAGTCCTGGAACACGACCCCCACCCGGCGGTGCTCCGGCGGCAGCGCGTCGAGGCTGCGGCCGTCGAACGTGACCGCTCCGGAGCAGTCGATGAGCCCGGCGATCGCCTGCACGAGCGTCGACTTGCCCGCGCCGTTGGGGCCGACGATGGCGAGGGCGGCACCCGCGGCGACCTCGAACGCGGCGTCGACCCCGCGCCCCGGCACGCGCACATCCACCTCGAGCCTCATCGCGCGACCCCCGGCACC
>JBAQPI010000374.1:0-3274 GCA_049305635.1 Rhodoglobus sp.
GGCGGGCACGTCGCCGCCCTCGCCGTGGAGCTCGGGCTCGGCGACGACATCGTGGAGCCCACCAGCGCGGGCGCCTGGCTGCAACCGGCCACGGGTCCCGCCGTCCCACTGCCCGCGACTGGCATCCTCGGCATCCCCGGTACCCCCCTGGCGGCGGACGTGATCGCGGTGATCGGCATGCGCAACGCGCTGCGCGCGCAGTTGGACGCGGTCATCCCGTCGCTGTGGTCGCGCAAGTCGGAGTCGCTCGGCCAGCTCGTACGACGACGGATGGGGCGCGGACTGTTCGAGCGACTCGTCGATCCCGTGGTGCGCGGCGTGCAGTCCACTCCGGCCGACGAGTACCCGATCGACCGTGTGCCCGGCCTGCGTGCGGCGCTGGCGAAGGAGGGCTCCCTCGCGGCGGCGGTGCGTCTGCTGCACGACAGCGCGCCGCCCGGGTCGAACGTCGCGGGCATCCGCGGGGGCGTCAACCGGCTCGTGACCGAACTCATCGCCGACCTGGAGTCGCTCGAGGTCGGTTTCGAGTTCGGTCGGCGGGTCGCCTCGCTGGACGAACTCGACGGGGCCGTCGTGCTCGCGACGCCGCTGGCCGGCGGCGGTCGGGAGATCGCGCTCGCGACCCTCGTCGTGGAGTCTGCGCAACTCGATGCCGCGCCGCGCGGCTCGGGCGTGCTCGTCGCCGACGGCGCCTCCGGGGTGCGCGCGCGCGCGCTCACGCACGCCACGGCGAAGTGGGCTTGGCTGCGCGAGCGCGCGGATGGCCGGCACGTGCTGCGGCTCTCCTACGATGTCGAACCCGAGAACCTCGAGACAACCGCGCGTGCGGACGCCGAGACGCTGCTCGAGGCTCGCTTCGACGACATCGTCGACTTCGGCCGCACGGCATGGTGGCGCCCCGCGCCGGCCGTCGCGCCGCCCGGCGTCGTCATGGTCGGCGAGGCCGTCTCCGGCACGGGACTCGCCTCGGTCGTGCGGCAGGCCGAGGACGCGGCTGCGGCCCTGATCGAGTCCCTCGATTCGCCCGAGCCGTGACCGAGGGCTGAGGATGGGAGCATGAACGATTCCGAGCCCCTGGGATACACCCTCTGGGCGGTCCTGCGCCGCGACCCGAACCGACCCGCCGAGATCGACGGCCTCGATGCCGCCGTCGAGGCCGTCACCGCGCAGGATGTCACGGTGCGCGGCTTCTACGACGTCTCGGGCCTGCGGGCCGATGCCGACCTCATGATGTGGCTGCACGGCGCATCGCCGGAGCGGCTGCAATGGGGCCTGCGCGAGTTGCGGCGCGCGCTGCCGACGCTCCTGCCGACGTGGAACGCGATGGGCGTGCATCGTGATGCGGAGTTCACCGCGAACCATCTGCCTGCCTTCATGCGCGGCAAGGAGCCCGCGGCCTGGCTCACGGTCTACCCCTTCGTGCGCTCCTACGACTGGTATCTGCTGCCCGACGAGGAGCGCCGCGCGATGCTCGGCCAGCACGGCCGCAAGGGAGCCGAGTACTCGCAGGTGCTCGCCAACACCGTCGCGAGCTTCGCGCTCGGCGACTACGAGTGGATCCTCGCGCTCGAGGCCCCCGAGCTCGTCGAGCTCGTCGACCTGATGCGCCACCTGCGGCAGACGGATGCGCGCCGCCACGTGCGCGAGGAGATCCCGTTCTACACCGGTCGTCGCATCCGGGTCGACGAGATCGGAGAGGTGCTGCGGTGACCGTCCCGGGGGCGACGGCGGCGGCGGTGGACGGGCCGGAGCACGTCGAGGCGCCCGGCGCCTACGACGCGATCCTGCTCGCCTCCTTCGGCGGGCCGGAGGGGCAGGACGACGTGATCCCGTTCCTGCGCAATGTCACCCGCGGCCGTGGCATCCCCGAGGAGCGCCTCGAGGAGGTCGCCCACCACTACCGCGCCTTCGGCGGGGTGAGCCCCATCAACGATCAGAACCGCGAGCTCAAGGCAGCGCTCGAGGCCGAGCTCGCCCGGCGCGGCATCGAACTGCCGGTGCTGTGGGGCAACCGCAACTGGAGCCCGTACCTGCGCGACGCGCTCGTCGAGGCGCACGAGCGCGGCTTCACGAGGCTCATCGCGATCGGCACCTCGGCGTACTCCTCGTACTCGAGCTGCCGCCAGTACCGCGAGGACTACGCGATCGCCCTCGAGGAGACGGAGCTGGGCGGGGTGATCCAGATCGACAAGGTGCGGCAGTTCTTCGACCACCCCGGCTTCGTCGAGCCCTTCGTCGAGGGCGTGCGGCAGGGGCTCGCGGATGCCGCGGCGCAGGGCATCCCGACCGAGCACACCCACGTGCTCTTCGCCACCCACTCGATCCCCACCGCCGACGCCCGGCGCAGCGGACCCGGTGACCGCGACTTCGGCCCGGGCGGTGCCTACGCGGCGCAGCACCTCGCCGTCGCCGAGGTCGTCATGGCCGCCGTCTCCACTCCCTTTTCAGGTTCAAGTGGGCCAGGAGTGGATAATCCGGATGACGCCCAGCTGAACCTGAAAAGCGAGTCACCGGGGTGGGACCTGGTGTACCAGTCGCGCAGCGGCCCGCCGACCCAGCCCTGGCTCGAGCCGGACATCAACGCCCGGATCGCCGAGCTCGCCGAACAGGGGGTGAAGGCCGTCGTCATCGTGCCGCTCGGCTTCATCTCCGACCACATGGAGGTCAAGTGGGACCTCGACACGGAGGCGGTGCAGACGGCGGCCGAGCACGGCATGCTCGCGATCCGGGTGCCGACGCCGGGCGTGCACCGGGCCTTCGTGAGCGGCCTGGTCGACCTCGTGCTCGAGCGCCGCGACGGCGTGCCGACGGGCGAGCGCCCGGCGCTCACCGCGCTCGGCCCGTGGTACGACGTGTGCCGTCCGGGATGCTGTGAGAACGTCCGCCTCGGCTTCAAGCCCGCCCTCGCCGGTCTCGCGCCATGAGGTCCGCGCGGTGACCGAACGACCGAGCCTGCGGCTCGGCACCCGCGGCAGCGCCCTCGCCCTCGCGCAGGCCACGACGATCGCGAACGCGCTCGGCGCGAAGGGCGCCGCCGTCGAGCTCGTGACGATCGCCAGCGACGGCGATCGCTCATCCGAGTCGCTCGCGACCCTCGGCGGCACGGGCGTCTTCGCGAGTGCGCTGCGCGACGCCCTGCTGGGAGGCGAGGTGGATGCCGTCGTCCACTCCCTCCAGGACCTCCCGACGGCCCCCGCGCCGGGCCTCGCCATCGGCGCCGTGCCCCAGCGCGCCGACGCCCGAGACGCCCTCTGCGCCCGCGACGGCCTCACGC
>JBAQPI010000375.1:0-1652 GCA_049305635.1 Rhodoglobus sp.
TGGTGGAACAGGTTCGACTCGGGATCGCGCTTGGAGAGCTTGCGGCTGCCCTCCCCCGTGACGTAGGGCAGGTGGCCGAAGCGCGGGATGCTGTCCGTCATGCCGATGTCGATGAGGGCCAGGTACAGGGCGATCTGGCGGGGGGTGGACGACAGGAGGTCCTCACCGCGGAGCACGTGCGTGATGCCCATGATCGTGTCATCCACCGGGTTCACGAAGGTGTAGAGCGGCACGCCGTTCGGGCGCACCGCGACGAAGTCGGTGAACGAGCCGGCGGGGAACGTGATCTCCCCGCGCACGAGGTCGTCGAAGCTCAGGTCGGTGTCGGGCACCCGCAGCCGCAGCGCGGGCTGGCGTCCCTCGGCGCGGAACGCCTCGCGCTCGGCCTCGGTGAGGTCGCGCTCGAAGTTGTCGTAGCCCTGCTTGGGGTCGCGGCCGGCGGCGAGGTTGCGCGCCTGGATCTCCTCATGCGTCACGTACGACTCGTAGAGGTGCCCGGCGGCCAGGAGCCGGTCGATGACCTCGCGGTAGATCCCGGTGCGCTCGGACTGGCGGTAGGGCTCGTGCGGCCCGCCGGTCTCGACGCCCTCGTCCCAGTCGAGCTTCAGCCAGCGCAGCGCCTCCAGCAGCTGGTGGTAGCTTTCCTCGCTGTCGCGCTCGGCGTCGGTGTCCTCGATGCGGAACACGAGCGTGCCACCCGTGTGGCGGGCGTAGGCCCAGTTGAACAGTGCCGTGCGGATGAGGCCGACGTGCGGCACACCCGTCGGCGAAGGGCAGAACCGGACGCGGACGTCGGTTCCGGTGGCAGTGGAGAATGGCGCGGACATCGCCTTCAGTCTACGAGGCGGCGCGCACGGGGTTCCGCAGTGTGCCGATCCCCTCGACGCTCACCTCGACGACATCGCCGTCGACCATCTTGCCGACGCCCGCCGGCGTGCCGGTGAGGATCACGTCCCCGGGCAGCAGCGTGAACGCCGCGCTCGCGTGCGCGATCATCGCGGGGATCGAGTGCACCATGTCCTCCAATGGCGCCTCCTGCCGCGTCTCGCCGTTGAGCCTGGTCGTCACGCGCTTGCCCGCCGGCTCGTACTCGGTCTCGATCACCGGGCCGATCGGGCAGAACGTGTCGAAACCCTTGGCCCTCGACCACTGCCCGTCGCGCTTCTGCAGGTCGCGGGCGGTGACGTCGTTGGCGATCGTGTAGCCGAAGATCACCGATGCCGCCTGGGACTCGGGCACGTTCTTGGCGATGCGCCCGATCACGACGGCGAGCTCGCCCTCGAAGTCGACACGGCGGCTCTGCGGGGGCAGCACGATCGCATCATCCGGCCCGATCACCGAGGTGTTGGGCTTCAGGAACAGCAACGGCTCGGCCGGCACCTCGCCGCCGAACTCGTTGACGTGGTCGACGTAGTTCTTGCCCACCGCGACGACCTTGGAGCGGGGGATGACCGGTGCCAGCAGCCGCGCGCTCGCCAGCGGCACGCGCTCCCCCGTCGTCCCGAAGCCAGAGAACAGGGGATCGCCGGCGAGGACGACGAGATCCTCCTCATCGAGGATGCCGTAGCGGGGGTCGTTGCCGTCGGTCGAGAATCGCGCGATCTTCACGCGGTCGAGCCTACCGAGGCCCCGCGGCTTCCTGACCCGCGCGG
>JBAQPI010000376.1:0-4915 GCA_049305635.1 Rhodoglobus sp.
GCGCTGGCGTGGTCGCGCGATGGGGTGTACCGCGTCGACCTCCGGGTCGCGCGGTACAGCCCGTCCGCACGCTAGGACCGCGACCGGCCGCTTCGAACGCGTCCCCCGTGCCCGGACACGCATCCCCCGAGGTGCGCCGGACGTCTCCCCCGAAATGACGGAACTGAAGGCCCGTTTCGCCCGAGGCGCGCGGAACTGCGGTGTGGATGCCGCATCCACTCCGTCATTTCGGAAGATCGCGAGCGCACTCCACCGATCGGCCGGAACCACCGCGGTCTCGCGCCGCCGCCGCAGATCCTGCAGCGATGCGATCGATTCATCAGGACGTCCACCGGCGCGGCGGCGTCGCCGCGACCCACGAGCTGTTGCGGGACGGTCACACCTCCTACCGGCTCACGGCCGCGGTGCGTCGCGGAGAAGTGATCCGGGCGCGACAGGGCCACTACGTCTGCCCGCACCTGAGCCCGCCGGAGATCGAAGCGGTACGCGTAGGCGGTCGCCTGAGTGGCAGCAGCGGAGCGCGCCACTACGGCATCTGGGCGCCTCCAGAACGGCGACTCATCGTGCTCGTTCGACCGGATGCCCGTGCCCTCCGCACACGCCTCGACCCCCGAGCGCGGCTCAGCGACGCCGCGGACCCGCGGGTTCGCGTCGAGTGGGCGGACCGGGGCACGCCCGGCACGCGCACCGTGGCAAGCGTGGCGGCGTGCATCCGGATGATCGCGCTGCGGGAGTCCGCGCTCGTCGCCTTCGCCTCGGCGGAGTCGGCCCTCTTCACGGGTCACCTGTCGCGGGCGCAGTTGCGGCGGGTCGTCGCATCCCTGCCTCGATCGCGGCACGGACTGCTGTACGCCGCGGGGCCGAAGAGCGAGAGCGGCGGGGAGTCGCTGCTCGCGTACCTGTTGCTCCGCGCGGGGATCGATTTCCGGCAGCAGGTCGGGGTCGCGGGCGTAGGGCGCGTGGATCTCGTGGTCGGCGAGCGACTGGTGGTCGAGGTGGATGGTGCCGAGTTCCACACCGACGTTGCCTCGTTCGAGGAGGATCGGCGGCGGGACGCCGCGCTGTCGACGCTCGGCTTTCGCGTGCTGCGGTTCAGCTACCGCCAGGTCGAGCGGCGGCCGGGCGAGGTGATGGGCGCCCTCCGCGCGGCGATGGCGCGCGGCGACCACGTGTGAGCCGGCGTGCTTTCCGAAATGACGGAACCTGCGGCGTCGGGAGGCGCACCGCAGCCTGCTTCGAGCGCCAGACCCGCCGAGTTCCGTCATTTCGCAAGGAGCGCGCGGCGGGAGGCTCGGGCCCGTTCCGTGGCCGGGCTCAGACCAGGGAGTCGCGCCAGGCCGCGTGCAGTTGCGCGAACCGCCCGGTGCCGGCGATGAGCTCACGCGGCGTGCCATCCTCGACGACGCGGCCGTGCTCCATGACGAGCACGCGATCCGCGATCGCCACCGTCGAGAGGCGATGCGCGATGATGACGGCCGTGCGGTCCGCGAGCAGGGTCTGCAGTCCTTCCTGCACGAGCCGTTCGCTCGGGATGTCGAGGGAGGCGGTCGCCTCGTCGAGGATCAGCACGACGGGATCCGCGATGAACGCGCGCGCGAACGAGAGCAGCTGCCGCTGCCCCGCGGACACCCGCCCCCCTCGCTTGTTGACGTCGGTGTCGTAGCCGTTCGGCAGCGACTCGATGAACTCGTGCGCACCGACCGCCTGCGCCGCGGCGACGACCTGCTCGCGGGTGGCGTCCGGGTTGCCCAGCGCGATGTTCTCGGCGACGGTGCCCGAGAACAGGTACGCCTCCTGGGTGACCATGACGATCGCCCGGCGCAGATCCCTGGGATGCAGCCGGCGCAGGTCCACCCCGTCGAGCCGCACGGCGCCCTTGGTGGGGTCGTAGAAGCGCGAGATGAGCTTGGCGAGCGTCGATTTGCCCGCCCCGGTGGAGCCGACGAGGGCGATCGTCTGGCCCGCGGGAATCTCGAGGTCGAATGCGGGCAGGATGACACGGCCGGCCTTGTACGCGAACTCGACCCCCTCGAAGCTCACCCGCCCCTTGGCCTCGCGCAGGGCGATCGGGCGGGTCGGGTCCGGCACGCTCGGCTGCTCCTCGAGCACGCCGGAGATCTTCTCGAGCGCGGCCGCAGCCGATTGGTAGGAGTTGTAGAACATCGCCATCTCCTGCGCGGGCGCGAAGAACTGCCGCACGTAGAGCAGGGTGGCAAGCAGCACGCCGATCTCGAGGCCGCCGGCACCCACGCGCAGCCCGCCGACGAGCAGCACGAGCGCGAGCGTGACGTTGCCGATGAGCACGAGCCCGGGGTCGAAGATGCCGAAGAGCTTGATGACCCGCGCGTTGGCGAAGCGGTAGTGCTCGACGAGCCCGCCGAACTCCGCCTCGTTGCGTGGCTCCTTGCGGAAGGCCTTGACCGCCCGGATGCCGGTCATGGTCTCCACGAACTGCACGATGAGCCGCGCCGAGGCGGTCCTGGTGTCGCGGAAGTACAGCTGCGAGCGCACCTGGAACCAGCGGGTGAGCGCCGCGAGCGGCAGGAGCGAGCCGAACAGCACGAGACCGGCGATCGGGTCGAGGGCGAACATCGCGATCGCGATGAAGCCCATGAACAGCGCACCCTGCACGAGCTGGTTGACCCCGGAGTCGAGCAACTCGCGGATGGCGTCGAGGTCGCTCGTCTGCCGCGCGATGATCCGGCCCGAGGTGTAGCTCTCGTGGAACTCGAGCGACAGTCGCTGGGTCTGCACGAACACGCGTTTGCGCAGGTCGATCAGGATCGCCTGGCTGACCCTCGCCGTGAGCACCGTGTACCACGCGATGAGCAGCGCGCCGATGACCCCCGTCACGAGGTAGGCGACGACGGCGCCGACGAGCGGGAGCCAGTCCTGGCGCACCAGCGCGGGCAGGCCGTGGTCGATCCCGAACGCGATGAAGAGGGGACCGGCCACCTGCGCTGCGGTGCTGACGATCACGACGAGCATCGTGAGCACGACGCGCGCGCGAAGCGGCCGGATGAGCGAGCCGAGCAGACGGATCGACCGACGACGGATCTGCCGGCTCTCCGCCCTGCTGAAGTCGTTGCGCTCTTCGCCAGAGACACCCGAGACACCCGCCGCGCTCATCGCGCGGCCTCCGCCCGCTCACGGCGCTGCTCGTCCTCGAGGGACGAGATGACGAAGCGGTAGTGCTCGCTCGTGGCGAGCAGCTCGGAGTGCGTGCCGACCGCCGTGACGCGGCCGTCCTCGAGCAGGGCGACACGGTCGGCGAGCATCACCGTGGATGGGCGGTGCGCGACGATGAGCGCGGTCGTGGCCGCCAGCACGCGGCGCAGTGCGGCCTCCACGAGGGCCTCGGTGTCGACGTCGAGCGCCGAGAGCGGGTCGTCGAGCACGAGCACCGCGGGCCTCGCGGCGACCGCCCGCGCGAGCGCGAGCCGCTGGCGCTGACCGCCGGAGAGCGACAGCCCCTCCTCGCCGACCGTGGTGTCCAGGCCGTCGGGCAGCTCGTAGACGAAGGCGGCCTGCGCGATGTCGAGGGCTTCTGCGAGCTCGGCCTCGGTGGCATCCGGCCGGCCCAGCAGCACGTTGTCACGCACGCTCGCCGAGAACAGGGTGGCATCCTCGAAGGCCATCGCGACCAGCGAGCGCAGCTCGACCAGGGCCAGGTCGCGGATGTCGACGCCGTCGAGGCGGATCGCCCCGCCGGTCACGTCGTAGAGCCGCGTCGCGAGGGCCGTGAGCGTGGACTTGCCGGAGCCGGTGAGCCCGACGAGCGCCATCGTCTCGCCCGGCTCGATCGCGAGGTCGACGCCGTCGAGCAGGTCCGGAACGCGCTCCGGCGAGTCCTGGTAGCGGAAGTGCACGTCATCGAACACCAGCCGCCCCTCGGGGTGCGCGATCGAGACCGGCCGCTCGGGATCGACGATGCTGTTCTCGGTGTCCATGACCTCGAAGAAGCGATCGACGGCCGTGCGGGTGTCGAAGGTCATCGACAGCAGGAAGCCGATCGACTCCACCGGGAAGCGCAGCACCATCGCCGTCGCGAAGAAGGCCACCAGTGCGCCCACCGTGATCTGGCCGCCAACGGCGAGCCACACCCCGCCGAGCAGGCTCAGGGCGAAGGTGACGTCCGGCACCAGCAGCAGCCAGAGCCAGATGCCCGCGATCGCCCTCGCCTTCTCGATCTCGGTGCCGCGCAGCTGCTCCGCCTGGTCGGCGAAGCCGCGCAGCGCATGACCGCCGCGACCGAAGGCCTTGAGCACGCGGATGCCGTGCACGGACTCCTCGACCGTCGTCGCGAGATCCCCGGCCTGGTCCTGGCTGCGCCGGGCGACGACCGAGTACCTGCTCTCGAAGACGTAGCCGTAGATCCACAGCGGGGTGGAGCAGACGATGAACAGCACCCCGAGCATCCAGGAGATCTGCACCAGGAACACGAAGCCGATGAGGATCGTGAGCACGTTGACGACCAGCAGCACGACCCCGAACGAGATCCAGCGGCGGATGAGGTTGAGGTCGCTCACCGCGCGCGAGAGCAGCTGCCCGCTCGGCCAGCGGTCGTGGAAGGCGACCGGCAGGCGCTGGAGCTTCGCGTAGAGCGCGTTGCGCATCCGGGCCTCGATGAGCGTGCCAGGGGTGAGCACGAACCAGCGCCGCAGGTAGACCATCGCTGCCTCGACGATGCCGAGGCCGAGCACGAGCGCGAAGGCCGGCCAGAGCTGCGCGAGGTCCCCGGAGCGCAGGGAACCGTCCACGAGCGAGCGCAGCACCTGCGGGATGAGCAGGGCGACGCACGCCGCGAGCAGGGCGCTGAGCATGCCGAGCAGGATGCGCGGCATGGCGGGCTTCGCGTACGGGTACAGTCGCCGGATCGCGGCGAAGGTACTCGGAGAAGCGGGGCGACCGGATG
>JBAQPI010000377.1:0-6224 GCA_049305635.1 Rhodoglobus sp.
CGGTGGAAACCGTGCTGCTCTACATCCTGGGCGTCCTCATCATCGTCGTGGGTCTCGCGCTGTCGATCGGGCTGCATGAGATAGGGCACCTGGTGCCCGCGAAGCGGTTCGGGGTGCGGGTCAGCCAGTACATGATCGGCTTCGGGCCGACGATCTTCTCGCGCCGCAAGGGCGAGACCGAGTACGGTCTCAAGGCGATCCCGCTCGGCGGCTACATCTCGATGTCGGGGATGTTCCCGCCCGTGAAGCCGGGCGGTCGCGCCCGCACGGCGACGACCGGCTTCTTCGACACCGTCATGCAGGAGGGCGGGCGGTCGCGCGGCGGCGTCGCGACGATGATCGACGGAGCCCGTCAGGCCAGCGCCGCGACGATCGAGCCGGGGGAGGAGTCGCGGGCCTTCTATCGGCTCAGCGTGTGGAAGCGGATCGTCATCATGCTCGGCGGGCCGTTCATGAACCTCGTGATCGCGGTGGTGCTCTACGCCGTGCTGCTGTGCGGTTTCGGCATCGCGCAGGCCTCCACAACGGTCGGCAGTGTCTCGGAGTGCGTGCTGCCGGCCACGAGTCAGCGCCAGGAGTGCGAACCGGGCGATCCCGCCGCACCTGGGCTCGCCGCCGGGATCGAGCCCGGTGACCGGCTCGTGAGCATGAACGGCGAGGACATCACGAGCTGGGCACAGGCGACCGAGCTGATCAGGGCCTCCGCGGCCGAGCATCTCGCGATCGTCGTCGAGCGGGACGGCGAGCTCGTCGAGCTCGACGCGACGCCGCTGCTCACCGAGCGCTACGTCACGGATGCGCAGGGCCAGATCCTCGAGGAGAACGGCGAGCCGGTGACGCAGGAGGTCGGCTTCCTCGGCATCGGACCGGCGTCCGAGGTCGTGCAGCAGCCGGTGACGGCGGTACTGCCCGCGGTCGGCGACAACATCGGTCGGGTGGTGCACCTCATCCTGAACCTGCCGCAGCGGATGGTCGAGATCGTGCAGGCCGCCTTCGGGCCGGAGGAGCGCGACCCCAACGGGCCGATCAGCGTCGTCGGCGTGGGCAGGATCGCGGGGGAGATCACGAGCCTCAACACGATCCCGGTGCTCGAGCGGGCCTCGGCCATCGTGGGCCTGGTGGCCTCGCTCAACGTCGCGCTGTTCGTGTTCAACCTCATCCCCTTGCTGCCGCTCGACGGCGGGCACGTCGCCGGGGCGCTCTTCGAGGGGATCCGCCGCTTCTTCGCGAGGCTCTTCCGGCGTCCCGACCCGGGTCCGGTCGACACCGCGAAGCTCATCCCGCTGACCCTCGCCGTCGTCACCGTCCTGGGGGCCATGAGCGCTCTGCTGATCTACGCGGACATCGTCAAACCGATCTCGATCCTGTAACGGGTGCGGCGGAGCGGGCGGTCGCCTTGACACGCCCGCGGCCGCGCCGTACCGTGGCAACTGAAACCTGAACCGGGTGTCAGGTTCGTCACAATCCTTCTACGACAGCAGGAAAGGCATCCCATGCGATTCGCCAGCAAGGCCTTCGTTCCGGCACTTCTCGCGGCAGCCGCGCTCACTCTCGCGAGTTGCGCGCCCACCGCCGGCCCCGACACCTCGGGCGAGGATCTCGCCCCTGTCGAGGTCGCCATCATCACCTCGCAGACCGGGCCGCTCGCGGCGTACGGCGCAACCTACCTCGCCGGCTTCGAGGCCGGTCTCGACTACGCCACCGACGGCACCGGCACGGTCGACGGTCGTGAGATCAACGTCACCGTCCAGGATGACGCCGGCGACGTCGACAAGGCCGTCACGGTCATCAAGGATGTCATCGGCAGCGGCACGAAGATCGTCGCCGGCACCGCGTCATCCGGCATCGCCCTCGCGCTCGCCGAGCAGGCCGCGCAGAACGAGATCCTCTACATCTCCGGACCGGCCGCCGCGGACGCGATCACCGGCATCAATGAGTTCACCTTCCGCTCCGGTCGCCAGAGCTACCAGGACGTCGCGACCGCGGGAACCTTCATCGGCGACCCGGACGGCAAGAAGGTCGTCGTGTTCGCCCAGGACAACGCCTTCGGGCAGGGCAACGTCGCGGCCGCCACCGCGGTGCTCGGCGGTCAGGGAGCCGAGGTCGTGAGCGTGCTCGTGCCCGAGGACGCGACGGAGTTCACCCCGTTCGCCCAGCAGGTCATCGGCGCGGCCCCCGACCTGGTGTTCGTCGCCTGGGCAGGCGCGACCTCCGCGGCGATGTGGGAGAGTGTCACGCAGCAGGGCGTCTTCGACGTCGCGCCGGTCGTGACCGGTCTCGGCGACATCTCCACCTACAACGCCTTCGGTGCTGCCAGCGGTGAGATCAGCTTCCTCAACCACTACTTCGCGGGAGCTGCGGACAACGAGGTGAACACGGCGATGATCGAGTCGCTCGACGCCGCAGGTGCCGAGGCGGATCTATTCTCGCCCGACGGCTTCAACGCCGCCATCATGATCGTCCAGGCCATCCGCGCCGGTGGCGGCGACGACGTCGCGGACATGATCGCGAGCCTCGAGGGCTTCAGCTTCGAGGGCCCGAAGGGCTCCATCACGATCCGGGCCGAGGACCACGCGGTGATCCAGCCGATGTTCCAGGTCAAGCTCGTGGAGGACGGCGACGGCTGGATTCCCGAGCTCGTCGAGACCGTCGACGCCGAGACCGTGACCCCGCCGGTCGTCGAGTAGTCCATGACCGACCGGCCCGTGCTCGCGGTCGAGCACCTCACCCTGGACATCGGCGGGGCACGCATCATCGATGACGTGACCCTCGAGGTTCCGCAGGGCGAGATGCTCGGCGTGATCGGCCCCAATGGGGCAGGCAAGACGACACTGTTCAACCTCATCAGCGGCGTGCTCATCCCGACTTCGGGGCACGTGCGGCTGGCGGGCAAGGACGTGACGAACGCGCCGATCCACCGCAGGGCACGGGCCGGCCTCGGTCGCACCTTCCAGACCTCGAGCCTGTTCCCGGCGCTGACCGCGCTCGAGAACGTGCGGCTCGCCGCCCAGGCCGACCTCGGCGGCTCGCTGAATCCGTGGCGCTTCCCGCGCCGCACGGATGCCGCCACCTCGATCGCCAGGGACCGCCTGGCCGAGGTCGGGCTCGTCCACCACGCTCAGACCCTCGCTGGCGTGCTCTCGCACGGCGACAAGCGCAAGCTGGAGATCGCCATGCTGCTCGCCGGAGAACCGAGCGTCATCCTGCTCGACGAACCCATGGCGGGCGTCGCCTCGGGCGACGTGCACGGCCTCACGGAGGTCATCCGCGCGGTGCACGCCTCCGGTCGCACCGTGCTCATGGTCGAGCATCACCTCGAGGTCGTGCTCGGCCTCGTCGATCGCGTCGCGGTCATGCACCACGGCAAGCTGCTCGCGTGCGACGTGCCGTCTGCGGTCATGGCGGATGCCGCGGTGCAGGCCGCCTACCTGGGGGAGCCGCTATGAGCGAGCCCATCCTGCGCGTGCGCTCGCTCAGCGCCCGCATCGCCGGCCAGCAGGTCGTCGAGGACGTCTCCTTCGACGTGCCCGCCTCCGGCGTCACGGCCCTGCTCGGGCGCAACGGCGTCGGCAAGACGAGCACCGTCAGGGGCATCCTCGGGCTCATCGAGCGGCACGGCACCGTGGAGTTCGCGGGCGAGCGCATCGACCAGCGGCCGACCCACCGCATCGTGCAGGCGGGCATCGGCTACGTGCCGGAGGACCGCGAGGTCTTCTCCAAGCTCACCGTCGCCGAGAACCTCCGACTGGCCGAACGCGGGGGAGCCCCCAACCGCGAGCTCGTCGCCGAGCTCTTCCCCGACCTGGTAGCGCGGGCCGGGCAGCAGGCCGGCACGCTCTCCGGCGGCCAGCAGCAGATGGTCTCCCTCGCGCGCGCCCTCATCAACGACAACCGGCTGCTGCTCGTCGACGAGCCGACCAAGGGCCTCGCGCCGCTCATCGTGCAGGATGTCGCGAACGCCCTCGAACGCGCCGCGGGCACGGTTCCCGTGCTGCTGGTCGAGCAGAACCTGCACGTCGTGCGCAGTCTCGCGAACACCGTCGTCGTGCTCGAGAGCGGCCGGGTCGTGCACACCGGTCCCGCGGCGGAACTGCTCGATGACGAGGAACTCACGCAGCGCCTCCTGGGCGTCGCCGCGGAGGTTCAGTCGTGAGCACCGTCGTCCTGCTCCTCATCACGGGCCTCGGCCTCGGCGCGCTGTACTTCCTCGTCGCCTCCGGCCTCTCGCTCATCTACGGTCTCATGGGCGTGCTCAACTTCGCGCACGGCTCGTTCCTCACCCTCGGCGCCTTCATGGGCTGGGAGGTCGCCCGCAGGCTCGGGCAGGACAGCTGGTGGGGGCTCGCGGCATCCCTCGTCGTCGGCGCAGCGGTCGGCGCGATCGTCGCGGCCGGCACGGAGCTGCTGCTGATCCGGCGTCTCTACGAGCGGCACATCGAGCAGGTGCTCGTGACGGTGGGACTGAGCCTGGCCACGGTGGCACTCTTCGAGGGCATCTGGGGCACCGATCCCATCTACGTCGACGGTCCGGCCTGGCTCGGCGAGACGACCGAGCTGCTCGGCGCGAAGGTGCCGAACGACCGCTTCATGCTCATCGTCGCGGCCGTCGTGGTGCTCGTGGCGATCGTGCTGTTCCTGCGCAACACCCGCTACGGCCTCATCATCCGCGCGGGCGTCGAGAACCGCGCGATGGTCACCGCACTCGGCATCGACGTGCGCCGCGCCTTCACGCTCGTGTTCGCGATCGGCGGCGCCGCGGCTGGGCTCGGCGGCGTGCTCGCCTCGCACTACTTCGGCTACGTCTCCCCGCACCTGGGCGGATCGCTGCTCATCTTCGCCTTCATCGTCACCGTGATCGGCGGCCTCGGTTCGCTCTCCGGGGCGGCGATCGCCTCCGTGATCGTCGCCGTGCTGCAGCAGTTCGCGAACTTCTACGTCGGCGGCACGGGCGACCTCGTGGTCGTGCTGCTGCTGGCCGTCGTGCTGCTCGTGCGCCCGACCGGAATCCTGGGGGCGAAGGCATGAGAACCCTGCTGAACCGCAAGCCCTGGCTGTGGTGGATCCTCGGCGGCGTGCTCGTGGTGTTCGCCGCGATCCTGCCGCTGCTGAACCTGTCGGTGCCGGGCGTGCTGCCCGGGGCGACCTACACGCCGGGCACCCTGCAGGTGCTGGCCCTCGCGCTGCTGTTCTCCTCGCTCGCGCTCTCCTACCACCTGCTGTTCGGCACGGCCGGCATGCTCTCCTTCGGTCACGCGCTGTATTTCGCGATCGGCGCCTACGGCCTGGGCATCGTGCTCGAACGCACCGAGCTCAGCCTGGTGCCGGCGATGGGGCTCGTGCTCGCCATCGCGATCGTCGCGGCCTACCTCATCGGCTCGCTGAGCCTGCGGGTCGCGGGCATCTCGTTCGCGATGGTGACCCTCGCCTTCGCGCAGGCCGGCAATGTGCTCGTGCGGCGCAATCCGTCCATCACGGGCGGCGAGGAGGGCCTGCGACTGCAGACGGAGCATGTGCCCGACTTCCTCGTCGGCGTGCTCAACACCCGCAACCTCTACTGGCTCGCGCTCGCACTGCTCGTGGTGGTGTTCGTCGTCGTGACGGTCTTCGAGAGCTCGCGCGCCGGGCATGTCGCCGCAGCGGTGCGCGAGAACGAGCTGCGCGTGCGCGTGCTCGGGCTGCGCCCCTTCGTCGTCAAGCTCGTGGCCTTCGTGATCGCCTCGGCGCTCGCGGCGATCGTCGGGATGGTGCATCTGCTGCTGCAGAGCGGCGCCGCGCCGCGCTCCACCACTTCGGACTTCACGCTCACGCTCCTCGTGATCGTCGTGCTCGGCGGCGTCGGGTCGCGCTGGGGCGCGATCGTCGGTGCGATCGTCTACACCCTGCTCGACCAGCGGCTGACGGCCCTGGCATCCGCGGAGTGGATTCAGTCGCTCCCCGCGGTGCTGCGGATTCCGCTCTCCGAACCGCTGTTCATCCTCGGCACGCTGTTTATCCTTGTGGTGCTGTTCCTTCCCGGAGGAATCGCCGGTGCGGTGCATCGACTCGGCCCGTCCCGCAACTCCGTGCCGGCCAGGGACCGGATCGAGGAGGCGGAATGACGACCGACGACCTCCACACGCTCGGAAGGTGGACGCGCGACCGCGCGATCGCCACCCCCGAGCGCGTCGCGATCGACGATCGCGGCGTCGTGGTCACCTACCGCGACCTCGACGCGAGGGCGACCG
>JBAQPI010000378.1:0-5483 GCA_049305635.1 Rhodoglobus sp.
CCGCCCGCGATCGAGGAGAAGTCGTCGTCGGTGATCACGAGCGCCGCGGACTCCCGCGCGACATCCGTGCCCCGCGCGCCCATCGCGATGCCGATGTCGGCCGCGCGCAGGGCCGGCGCGTCGTTGACGCCGTCGCCGGTCATCCCCACGACATCCCCGTTGGTCTTGAACGCCCGGATGAGCTGCAGCTTCTGTTCGGGCACCATGCGCGCGAAGACGCTCACCGTTCGCACTCGCTCGGCAAGCTCCTCGACGCTCAACTCGCGCAACTCGGGCCCCGTGATCACGCCGGACGCGTGGTCGAGCCCGATCTCGCGCGCGATCGCGAGGGCCGTGCCGGGGTAGTCGCCGGTGATCATGACGGTGCGCACGCCCGCGCCCGCGAGCTCGGCGACGGCGTCCGCGACCCCAGGTCGCACCGGGTCGTGGAGCCCCGCGAGGCCGAGGTACTCGAAGTCGAAGTCTTCCTGCCGCTCGGGCAGGCTCGCGGCGCCGGCGTGACGCGCACGCGCGACGGCGAGCACGCGCTGGCCGTTCGCTGTCGCCGCGTCCACCTGGTCGCGCAGGGACGCGAGGCGTGACGCGTCGAAACGGCACAGGGCGGCGATCGCCTCCGGCGCGCCCTTCGCCGCGACCACGACTTCGCCGGCCGGGGTGCGCCAGGCGTGCGAGAGCGCGAGCAGCCGCTCTGAGAGAGGGTACTCGCGCACGAGCTCCCAGTCCGGATGCAACCGGCCGGTTCCCGCAAGCCCGTGCTCGCCGAGCGCGGCGAAGGCCTTGTCCATCGGATCGAACGGGTCCACGGGCGAGGCGAGCACGGCGACCTCGGCGATCTCGTGGAATGCTTCCGGCAGTGGTCGACTGCCGTCGACGACCCAGGTCGCGCCGTTCACGATCAGCGACCGCACCGTCATGCTGTTCATGGTGAGCGTGCCGGTCTTGTCGACGCAGATGACCGTCGCGGAGCCGAGGGTCTCGATCACGGGAGGGCGACGGGTGAGCACGTTGCGCTTCGACATGCGCCACGCACCGAGGGCGAGGAACACCGTCAGCACGATGGGGAACTCCTCGGGGAGCAGCGCCATCGCCGTCGCGATGCCGGCGAGAACGCCCTCGAGCCACACTCCGCGCGTGAGGCCGTAGATCACCGCCACGACGGCTGCGGCCGCGAGGGCGACGACCGCGACGACGCGCACCAGGCGGGCGACCTCGCGCTGGAGCGGGGTCGGGCCCTCCTCGATCGTGCGCAGCGCGGTGCCGATGCGCCCGAGCTCGGTGCCCTCCCCGATGCCCTGCACGAGGGCGAGACCGCGGCCGGCGACCACGAGCGTTCCGGAGAAGACCCAGGGCGTGGCATCCCCACCCGGCGCCCCCATCGACGTCGTGCCGGCCGCGGCGGCGGTCTTGCGCACCGGCACCGACTCGCCGGTCAGCGCGGACTCGTCGACGGACAGCCCGAACCCCTCCACGAGCACGGCGTCCGCGGGCACCCGGTCGCCCTCGACGAGCACGACGACGTCCCCGCGCACGACGTCGCGTCCCGCGATGCGCCGCCGCTGCCCATCCCGGATCACGAGCGCGCGCGGCGATGACAATTCCCGCAGGGCCGCGAGCGCGTTCTCGGTCTTGCGCTCCTGGTAGATCGAGATCGTGATGACGACGACCACCGCGAACATCAGGATCGCGCCGTCGAGCGGCTCGGCGAGCACGAAGTTGATCGAGCCCGCCCCGAGGAGCAGCAGGATCACGGGCTGGCGGATCACCGCCCAGGTCTGCTGCAGCAGATTGCGGGGCCGTGCGGTGGGCAGTTCGTTGGGTCCGGCGGCCGCTCGGCGGCGCTCGGCCTCGGCGCTCGAGAGGCCGATGACCGGCGGTGCGAGGTCAGTCATCGTGCGACCGGTGTCCTCTCTCAGGGAAGCAGGGTCTTCATCTGCGAGTAGATCATCTTCGCGGCCCGCTTCGGCATGAGGCGCGTGAGTCTGCCCATGAGCTTCGAATCCGAGCCCACATAGACGTGGTACGCGTTCTTCTCGATGCCCGCCACGATCTGATCGGCGGCGACCGGGGAGGGGGTGGTCTTGAACTTGCTCGCCTCAGCCGAGCCTGCCGCGGCTGCCGCCTGCTCCTTCGTCATCGCGCCCGAGTTGAGCGCGATGTTGGTGCCGATCGCTCCCGGGAAGATGAGGGTCACGCGCACCTTCGTGTCGAGGAGCTCGGAGTGCAGGCCCTCGGTGAGCAGCTTGACCGCCGCCTTCGATGCGCCGTACGCGGTCTGGCCGGGCACCGGCACGAAGCCGCCCATGCTCGAGACGGTCGCGATGTGGCCTTCGGGCCGGGCGAGCAGGTGCGGCAGGAAGGTCTTGCTCATGTTGAGCACGCCGGTGAAGTTGACGTTCATGACCTTCTCGATCTCGTCGAACGAGAGATCGTTGATCTTCGCGAAGCGGTGGATGATGCCGGCCACGTTGACGAGGCCGTCCACCGCACCGTGGGCCTTGACCACCGCATCCGGCAGCGCCTCGACCTTCTTGCGGTCGGTGATGTTCACGACGTGGACGCTGATGCGATCGCCGAGGCCGCCCGCGAGCGCGACGGTCTCCGCGAGCCCCGCCTCGTTGAGGTCGATCGCGGCGACCCGGGCGCCCTTGCGCACCAAGGCCAGGACGACATCCCGGCCGATGCCGTTGCCGCCGCCGGTGACGACGAAGACCTTGTCCTTGACGATCATGCCCGCTCCTCGCTGCCGGGACGGTTGTCGCCGTCCACGGGCACGAGCCTACGCCGTGGGTTCGGCGCGGCCGGGGACGTAGGTCCTGGCGGTGCGAACCGGGGCCGACCCGCCTAGGCTGGCCGGACACCGCGAACCGCCGCAGGGAAGACACATGACCGAGCTGGTTCCCATCCCCTCACCCGGGGTACCCCTGTTCTACGGGGAGCCCGGGAACCCCGTCGTGGTCGTGCTGCACGACTGGTACGGGCGGCTGCCCGGTCTCGAGCCCTTCGCCCTCGCCCTCGCCGCCCGCGGCCTGCGCGTCGCGGTGCCCGACCTCTACGACGGGGTGTGCACCACCGACGAGGCGACCGCGGAGTCCCTCATGGACCAGCTCGACGTCGGGACCGCGCTCGCCCTCATCGACGACGCGATCGTCGAGGCGCAGGAGACCGGGGTGGAGCGAGTCGGTCTCGTGGGGTTCTCGCTCGGCGGATGGCTCGCCCTCCTGCACGCGCAGGCCGGTGCCGCGGATGCCGTCGTCGCGTACTACGCGAGCCTCGACTCGAAGGATCACGGCGTCATCCCCTGCCCCGTGCTGCTGCACTGGGCCGAGCAGGACGACTGGAGCGAGGCCGACGACCCGGCCTCCTTCGTGGGCCGCCTCAACGACCACGGCACCCCCGTGAACGAGCACCGCTATCTCGCGACGGCGCACTCCTTCGCGAACGCGAGCATCCCCGCGAAGGTCGATGCCCAGGCAGCGGCGCTCGCGTTCGCACGCACCGCCGTGTTCCTGGAGCAGAACCTCAAGGACTGAACGGGTAGCGTGGGAGCCGTGCCGACCTTTCCCGACGAGACCATCGCCGCGGTGCTCAACCACATGAACGAGGACCACCCCGACGACTGCGTGCTCATCGCGCGCGCCTTCGGCGACGCACGCGCGAGCGGGGCGGTGATGACGACCCTCGACCGGCGGGGCGGCACCTGGGCCTACACGATCGACGGTGCCGAGCACGAGGTGACGGTGCCCTGGAGCACCGCGATCAGCGAGCGACCCGAGATCCGCCGCGAGATCGTCGTGCTCTACGACCGGGCCTGCGAGAAGCTCGGCATCGAGCCACGGCCGCACTGAAGCGCGGCGTGAGATGACCGGCTCGGCCAATCACGGTCGGGCATGCCGACCGGCTAGGCTTAGGCTCACCTAACCCGCCCGAGTGAGGAGTCCGTCGTGAGCGTCATCCCCTTCTCGCAGGCACTGCGCGAGCGCACCTGGACGAGCCACGGCGACAGCGAAGGCGCCGAGTTCATGCACGACCTCATGACCGGCAAGGGCACGCGCGAGGACTACATCGCCCTCGTCGCCCAGCACTATTTCATCTATGAAGCGCTCGAGGCGGCGGCGGCTCGGTTCGCCGACGACGCGACCGCCGCGGTGTTCATCGCCCCGCAGCTCACGCGCCTCCCCGCGATCGAGGCGGACCTCGCCTTCCTGCTCGGGGATGACTGGCGCGAGACGGTCTCGGCCCTGCCGACGACGGTGCGCTATGTCGCGCGCATCCAGGAGATCACCGCCGAGGGCTGGGCCGGCGGCTTCATCGCCCACCACTACACGCGCTACCTCGGCGACCTCTCGGGTGGCCAGGCGATCCGCAAGCTCATGCAGCGCCAGTTCGGTTTCGAGACCAACGGCGTCGGCTTCTACCTCTTCGACCAGATCGCCGACCCGAAGTCGTTCAAGCAGACCTACCGCCATCAGCTCGACGCCGTCGACTGGGATGAGGCCGAGCGCGAGCGCGTGATCGACGAGGTGGTCGCCGCCTACCGCTTCAACACCGAGCTGTTCGTCGACCTCAGTGCGGCCAAAGCCGCCGCCTGAGCATCGCGCGTCCTCGCGCCCTATGCCCTGATCGCGGGGATCGCCGAGGCGCGGGACATGAACCGCACGACGTTCTCGTCCACGATGATGTCGCTCGGCCGCAGCGGCCGGGTCAGGTAGAGGCCCTCGAGCTCGCTGATGCGGCTGAGCGCGACGTAGGTCTGCCCGGGCGCGAAGGCGCGGTTGCCGAGATCGACGATCGCCCTGTCGTAGGTCTTGCCCTGCGACTTGTGCACCGTCACCGCCCAGGCCAGGCGCAGCGGGAACTGGTGGAACTCGGCGACCACGTCCTTGCGCAGGGACTTGGTCAGGGGCGAGTAGGTGTAGCGGAACTTCTCCCAGACCACCGGGCGCACCTCGTGGATGTCGCCGTCGACATCCACGAACACGGTCGCCTCGATCTTCGTGACGGTGCCGACGCTGCCGTTGACCCAGCGCCCGCCGTTCTCCCCGGTGTCGTTGCGCAGGAACATCACGCGGGCCCCGAGCTTGAGCTCGAGCGCCTCGTCGGCCGGGTAGGCGCGACCGCCGAACTCGCCGCTGATCTCCGCCTTCGCCGTGAGCACCCGGCCCGGGAGCTTCGCGAGCTCGGAGGCGTTGATGCGCGTGACGGTGCCGTTCGTGGTCGCGAGGGTGATCGCGCCATCGGCGGGGGCCGGGCGGGCGCCGACCTCGTTGAGCCGCGCGGCGATCTCGGCGGTGACCAGGTTGTGGCGAACGGCCTCGAGCATCCACTTGAAGTGGTCGTCGTGCTGGCGGTGGATCGTCGCGAGCTCGTAGATCGTGAGGTCGGTGTCGTCCCAGACGTGGGCGTCGAAGAACCACATCGAGCGGTAGCGATCCTCGTAGTAGGCGCGCTCGTCGCCCTCCCCCGGCACGGGGGCGAGCTGATAC
>JBAQPI010000379.1:0-2529 GCA_049305635.1 Rhodoglobus sp.
TGCTGGGGCGGGAATCCACGCTCGCGCGGATCGCGGCGCTTCGGGGACGGCTCTGATCGACAGGGCGGTGTCGCTCGCCTAGCGTGGAGTCGTGACATCCGAAGTCCGTCGCAAGCGACCCTGGTGGGTCGGGTGGCTGCCGACACTCGCCCTGCTGCTCGTGATCGGCGGCATCGTCGGCACGTCCGTCGCCCTGCTGCGCACCGGCATCGCCGAACCGGTGCCACGGGCCACCGAGGGGCAGGTCACCGACCTCAACTGGTCCGTCTTCACACCGGAGGGCCTCGCCTACATCGACCGCAGCCTGCAGGTGCGCATCGACTTCGCCGATGCCCCGGTCGAGGCGGCGCCGCTCGGCCTGCCGGACGATGGCACGCTCACGATCGGCCCGAAGAGCAGCGGCGACGTCGAGCTGGACTATGGCTTCATCGCGAGCGGCGGGGGCGAGGCTCCCGGCGGCGCGAAGTTCATCGTCACCGAGCTGACGATCACGACGAAGGACCGCGTCATCGAATCGGTGATCGCCCCGCTGCGCGAGGTGCTGAACTTCCGCCAGACCCTCGACTCCCTCCTGGAGCGCGGCGAGGTCTTCGGCTGGGACACGGGTGGCACCGAGGAGATCTTCGCGCTCGTGGAGCAGGCGACGCGCGACGGCGTGCCCTACGAATTCGGCTTCGGCCCGGCCGATCGGGTCGGGGTGCCGATCGCTGCCACGGCGAGCTGCGACACCACCGGCTATTGCCTCGTCGAGTACGTCGTGACCCCGTCGGTACGGTAGACTCGACAGTCGGTCCGGCCCCGGTCAGGACCTTCTCCGCCCCGGCCCGGCCGGGGGCGGTGGGGTATGGTGTAATTGGCAACACGGCTGATTCTGGTTCAGTTGTTCTTGGTTCGAGTCCAGGTACCCCAGCTTCGAAAAGCCCGAGATTCCGCGGCAGAACAGCCCTTGGAAGCCTTGTCTGGCAGGCCGCGATCCGCCTCGTGATCGAGCAGATGGAGTCGATGGCACCGCGGATGGCTGCGTGAGTGGTGCGGTTTCTGCGCAGCGGTTTAGCGTGCCGTCGCCGAGAGTGGCGTCGCGTCGCCCATCGAGGCGATCGCCGACGAGATCGCTGACTTGGTAATTGCGTATCGGTAGAAGACGCAGTGCAGGTGTTCTGAGCACTCCGCTGCTGCATCGATTCGCATGGGTGATAAACTCTCTTTATGACCCTGGGGCTGGAGTACGAGCAGGCGACGCGCGACGCCGAGCTGGCGCGCCTCCGCCGCGTGCTCGCGGTGCGCGCGATGCTCGCCGAGGGGGAGTCGCAGCGCGAGGTTGCGAAGCGCCTCGGGGTCACGCAGCCGGCGATCAGCTACCAGGTCGCCAGTGCGCGCACTGACGGCGTCCGGCCGAGCGATCTGATCGCCGCCGGAGGCTCCGTGCTCCGGCAGGTCGCCGAGCGGCATGGGTTCACCGACCTCGCGGTGTTCGGTTCCGCCGCTCGCGGGGACGACCGGCCGGACTCCGACATCGACCTGCTCGTGCAGCCGCCCCCCGGCGCCGACCTCTTCGACATGCTCCGCCTGGAAGAGGCGCTGGAGGCGATCCTCGGCCGTGGTGTCGATCTCGTGAGCTATCGAGGGCTTGACCTCAAGCGTGACCGCGACATCCTTCGCGACAAGGTCGCATTGTGATGGAGGTCCGCCTCGCGAAGGAGTTGCTGCACATCCAGCACTGGCTGGAGGTCGCCGCGTCGATCGTCGCCAAGGGCAAGGCGGCCTACGACGCCGACGAGGTCGCGCAGGAGGCGGGCGACTCGCTCATGATCAAGATCGGCGAAGCGGCGAAGACCCTCGCGACCCGCGGGCTCGACGCCCCGGCGGGGGTGAGCTGGAGCGACGCGGCGAAGAACCGCGAGAAGCTCGCCCACCACTATTCGATCACCGACCGCGAGGTGACGTGGCAGACGCTCTCCGTCTCCCTCCCCGCGTGGGCGACGGCGCTCGCGCCGCTGTTCTCGGAGGCGGCAGCGGCGCTTGATGCCGACGAAGCGGATGGTGCGGAGGATCGCTGACGAGGTGACCAGAAACGTGACCAAAAGCCCCTCCGCGTGACCGGAAACGGCCCGTACCGCTCCGTAGCCCGCAGTACACTGAACCCATGAGAACCGCGGAATTCCGCGGATTCTCGGGCATCACGCCGGTGAGCGCCGGGACGCCAGGAGCCGTCAGTTGTTCTTGGTTCGAGTCCAGGTACCCCAGCTTCGAGATCGTGAGTTCGCCTGCGGCACAGGGCGACCGGGAAGATGCCCACCTCAACGGCGAAGCATCTCGCGGACCTCCTTCAAGAGCCCGCTCGCGCGGAACAGGACGTTCGGCCCACCGGGGGCCGATTGACAGCAAGAGGACCATCCGACCAGAGGGACGTGAACGTCCTCACCGTGCGATCAGAGCCCAGAGTCCGCCGGGACCTGCGTTGCGGGCAGCGGCGCTCACCTGCAGATCCCACGAACGGACGGCCCCGTATTCACCGCGCCAGGCAAGCGC
>JBAQPI010000380.1:0-6082 GCA_049305635.1 Rhodoglobus sp.
ACCTCCCCCTATGCCGAGGGCGCACCGATCGCACCTCGATCCGCCTACGGGCGCACGAAGGCCGAGGGCGAACGGCTCGTCGCGCTGGAGAACCCCGACCGTCACATCATCGTGCGCACGGCCTGGCTCTACGGCGCCGGCGGACCGAACTTCGCGCGTACGATGCTCAGGCTCGCGGAGGACCGCGAGACCGTCTCCGTCGTCACCGACCAAGTGGGGCAGCCGACCTGGACCGCCGATGTCGCGACGGCGATCATCCGCCTGATCGACGCCGGCATCGATCGCGGTGTCTTCCACGTCACCAATTCCGGATCGGCGAGCTGGTTCGACTTCGCACGCGCCGTCTTCGAGGCGGCAGGCCTCGATCCCGCACGGGTGCACCCGACCGACAGCGCTGCCTTCGTACGCCCGGCTCCGCGACCCGCGTACTCGGTGCTCGGGCACGGAGCCTGGGCCGCGGCCGGCCTAGCACCGCTGCGGGACTGGCGTGAAGCGCTCGACGCGGCAACGGCGGCCGGTGTTCTCCGCTGAGGCGGGCGCGCTCGTCGCGCTGATCGATGCGACCGCGGTCCCGGCGGACCGACGGGGTGTCGGTCGCTACGTCGACGAACTCGTCTCCGCGATCGACGCGCCGATCGCTATCGCCTGCCAGGCACGGGACCTGGACCACTACCGCAGACTCGCCCCGCACGCGATCGTGCTGCCGCAGCGAGGCATCTCCTCGACACCGGCCCGGCTGCTGTGGGAGCAGCTTGGCCTGCCGTGGGTCGCCAGGCGAGCCGGGGTCCGTGTCATCCACTCGCCGCACTACACGCTGCCCTTGCTCACCCGCCGGGCACGTGTCGTGACGCTGCACGATGCGACCTTCTTCACGGATCCCGGTTCGCATACGCGGATGAAGCGGTGGTTCTTCCGAACCTGGATTCGGTTGTCGACCCGGCTCGCCGACGCGCTCATCACGGTCAGTCGCGCGAGCGCGAACGAGCTGGCGCGAACGCTCGGCGTGGCCCCGGGCCGGTTCTCGGTGATCCACCTCGGCGTCGATCATGAGAGATTCCGGCCGCCGAGCCCCGACGAGGTCGCCGCGGCGAAGGCCGCACTGGGTCTGCCGGACGCGCCATGGATCGCGTTCCTGGGCACGCTCGAACCGCGCAAGAACCTCCCAGCGCTCATCGGCGCGTACGGTCGCGTCGCGGGAGCCTGGTCGGGCCCCGGCCCGACTCCCGTGCTCGCCATCGCCGGCGGGGCCGGCTGGGGCGATGCGATCGACGAGTACGACGGGCCCGGCAGGGTGCTGCGCCTGGGCTACATTCCCCTCGAGTCGGTTCCCGCGTTCCTCGGCGGCTCGATGATCGTCGCATATCCGAGCCTGGGCGAGGGCTTCGGCCTGCCGGCGCTCGAGGCGATGGCCTGCGGCGCAGCGGTGCTCACGACGCCGAGACTGGCGATCCCGGAGGTCGGCGGAGACGCCGTCGAATACACCGAGCCCGACGTCGATTCGCTGACCGCCACTCTGGCGAAGCTGCTCGCCGACCCCGAGCGGCGGTCGGCGCTCGGGGCGGCCGGGATCGCCCGAGCCGCGAAGTTCACCTGGGCCGCGTGCTCCGACGCGCACCTCGCGATATACCGGCGGGCTGGTGACTCGTGACCGCGCGCGTGGTCGTGCTGCTGGCGACTTTCAACGGCATGCCGTGGCTGCCGGAACAGGTGCAGAGCATCCTCGCCCAGGAGGGTGTCGACGTGCGCCTCGTCGTTCGAGACGACGGCTCGACGGATGGCACGCTCGACTGGTTGCGCGCCGCCGACGACCCCCGCATTCGCGTGTTGGAGCCGGGTGCGCCGTCCGGGAGCGCGGCGGGCAACTTCTACCGCCTGCTCACCGAGGTGCAACTCGACGACGCCGACTACGTCGCGCTCGCCGACCAGGATGACGTGTGGATCCCGGACAAGCTCTCCCGGCACGTGGAGTTGCTCGGGAGCGGCGAACTCGCGGCCGTCTCGTCGAACGTCGTCTACTTCGACGAACCCGGCCGCGAGCACCTGATCCGCAAGGACTTCCCCCCGCGACGCTTCGACTACCTGCTCGAAAGCCCTGGGCCGGGCTCGACGTTCCTCATGACGCGGCGATTGGCCGATGCCACGCGGCACTTGCTCGAGCGCGAACCACTCGCCCACGAGGTCGGCTACCACGACTGGCTCATCTACGCACTCGCCCGCGGCTCCGGCTGGGGTTGGCACATCGACGCGACGCCCTCGGTTCGCTACCGCCAGCACGACAGCAACGCCATGGGTGCGAATGTGGGCGCACGCTCCGCCGCCGCGCGGCTGTCGCTCATCACGCGGCGCTGGCACCGATCACAGGCCCGGCTGTTGGCGGATCTGTTGGTCGACCGCGGTGCGCCGGATCCCGACCTCCCGCGCCTGCGCGAACTCCTGGCGAACACCGGCTGGCGAGCCCGCCTGGCCCTCGCGCGCCGGTGCGGCGATCTGCGCCGGCGTCCACGCGACCGGGCGCTCATCGCCTTCCTGGTAGTCACGGGCATCTGGTGACGCGGCACCCAGGCAGTTCACGAGATACTGGTACGTCATGAGAGTGCTCGTCATCGGAGGCAGCGGCTTCATCGGCCCGCGCCTGATCGACGCGCTCCTGGAGCGAGGGCACACGGTCGCCAACCTCGACGCCACGCCCTCGGCGCGACACCCGGAGTTGACGGTGCTCGGGGACGTGCGTGACCGCGACCGAGTCGTCCAGGCCGCGAGCGGGGTCGATGTCATCGTCAACCTCGCTGCGGCCCACCGGGACGACATCCGCCCGTTGAGCCTCTACGACGAGATCAACATCGGCGGCGCGGAGTCGGTTGTGGCTGCGGCCGAGGCGGCCGGTGTCTCGCGCATCCTCTTCACGAGCACGGTCGCGATCTACGGCCTCGACAACGAGAACGCCACTGAGGACTCGAAGCCGAGGCCGTTCAACGACTACGGCCGCACCAAGCTCGAGGCCGAACAGCGCTTGATCGCCTGGGCGAGGCGGGATGCGGCACGCCGCCTCGTGATCATCCGCCCCTCGGTGGTCTTTGGCGAGGGCAATCGCGGCAACGTCTACAATCTCGCGAACCAGGTCGCGACCGGGCGCTTCCTGATGATCGGAGACGGGTCCAACCGCAAGTCGATGAGCTACGTCGGCAACATCGCGGCATTCCTCGCCGATCATCTCGACGCCCCGAGCGGCGTCACAGTGATGAACTACGCCGACAAGCCGGATCTCAGCACTCGCGAGATCATCACGATCATCGAAGACCAGCTCGGGCGCCGAACCGGGTCGGTGCGGCTGCCCCTGGCCCTGGGGCTGGCCGGCGGCCATGTGCTCGACCTGGCGGCGAGGCTCACGCGCCGCACGTTCCCGATCAGTGCCGTGCGCATCCGCAAGTTCGTCGCGTCGACGACCGTCAACACGGATCGGCTGCTCGCCTCCGGGTACCGCCCCAGATACAGCCTCGAGGAGGCCCTGCGCCGCACCGTCGCCGCCGAGTTCCGGGACGCACCGTGACCACCACCCTGCGTGTGATCATCGACCAGATGATCGCCCCGGTCCCTGGGGGGATCGGTCGCTACACAGAAGAGCTCACGCGCGAACTGATCGCGACCGCCCCGAGGGGTTGCGACGTCGTCGGCGTGGTCTCGGCGTCTCCGGAGAGCGACTACGTCGACATCCACGACAGGTTGCCCGGGCTCGCCGATCTGTACAAGAGCGCGCTCTCCCGACGCGAACTCTCGGCCGCGTGGCAGCACGGGTTCACGCGACTCCCGGGACGGGGGATGCTGCACTCCACGAGCCTGCTCGCTCCCCTCGCCCGGCACGACCGGCTCAATCGCGGCGACCAGATCGCCGTGACGCTGCACGACACCGTGCCGTGGACCCATCCGGAGACCCTGACGCCGCACGGCGTGTCGTGGCACAAGGCGATGGCAAAGCGCGCCGAACGCTACGCCGACGCGATCGTGGTCCCGACCCATGCCGTCGCCGAGCAGCTCGCGGAGTTGATCGACTTCGGTGACCGCGTGCGCGTCATCGGGGGCGCGGCGAGTCCGCGGCTCCGCCCACCCGCTCAACCGGACGCGCGCGCGGCCGAGCTCGGTCTGCCGTCGCGATATGCGATGGCGGTGGGCACGCTCGAGCCTCGCAAGGGCCTCGGTCGCCTCATCCGCGCGATGGCGCTCGTCGACGGGCTCCCCCTCGTGATCGCGGGCCCGGAAGGTTGGGGAGGCGTCAACGTCGCCGAGCTCGTCCGGGACGCGGGACTCCCGGAGGAGCGCGTGGTCACCCTCGGCTACCTCAGCGACGAGGACCTCGCCCTCGCCCTGCAGCGGGCGACGGTGTTCGTCTACCCGAGCCTGGCGGAGGGCTTCGGACTGCCGGTGCTCGAGGCGATGTCGATGGGCACGCCCGTGATCCACACCGACGTGCCCGCGCTCGTCGAGGTCGCCGCGGACGCGAGCGTCATCGTGCCGCTCGATGACGAGGCGAGCTTCGTGGAGCGGCTCGCCGCGGGGATCAACCGCGTGTCATCCGATCAGACGCTCGCGAGCCAGCTCGGCGTGATCGGCCAGGACCGCGCCCGCGCCTTCAGCTGGCGATCCTCGGCGGAGAAGGTCTGGCAGCTGCACGCCGACCTTTAACCGCCCTCCTCGGGCGCTGGGGTGCTCAGCACGAGCGCCTCCTGCACGAGCTGGTGAATGTAGTCGAATTCCGGGTATGCCGGGTCGATCAACGGGGGTACGAGTTCGAGCGAGCCGATCGACTGCTCGCGTGCCTTGCCTGCGAGGCCGACGAAGTGCCCGAGCATGCTCTGCGGCACGTCCGTGCGAACGACCTGCGCCCCGGCCTCGGCAACGGCCTGGAACTTCGTGAGCACATTCGCCGGGTCGAACTGCTGCAGGATCGCCTCCTGCACCTGGCGCTGGCGCTGCATGCGGTCATAGTCGTTCGTGCCGTGCCGTGAGCGCGCGTACCAGAGGGCGGTGGTGCCATCCATCTGCTGCACGCCGGGCTCGATCCAGCCCTCGACGTCGACCGGGTTGCCGGCATCGTCGACGCCGCCTCCGATCGGATACCGCCCGGGCGAGTCGATCGTGATACCACCGAGCGCATCGATGAGCTGCACGAATCCCTGCATGTCGATGAGCACGTAGTACTGCAGGCGGATGCCCAGCACCCCCTCGACGGCATCGCGCATGGCCTCGATACCGGGCGAGCTACCCCTGGCAGCGGCATCCGGGTACAACTGGCCCTCGTAGAGCTCCGCCTCGGTGTAGATCGAGTTGATGTAGCAGACATCGACGTCGCAGCCGTCCACCCCGTAGCCGTTCGGGTACAGCGCTGCCATCGGCGAGTCCGCCGCGAAGGGCACGCTTTCGAGGTTCCGAGGGATGCCGACGATCGTCGCGACGCCGGTGGACGCCTCGATGCTCACGACCGAGATGCTGTCGGGACGCAGCCCGTCGCGGTCGGGACCGGCGTCGCCGCCGAGCAGCAGGATGTTGTACCTGCCGTCGACGGGTTCCTCGATCTCGCCACCGCCGAACACCTGGTCGACTGTCGAACGCGTGACCCCGGCGACCATCAGCCCATACGCACCGGCACCGCCGAGCACCACGAGGGCGACGACGGCGAGGCCGGCGACGAAGCCGCGCGCAGGCACCCGCACGAGCCGCACGAGCCGCAGCGTGTCGAAGGTCAGCACACCCCAGAGCACGACGTAGAAGACGATCGCCGCCTGCAGCACCCAGAGCGCGAACCAGTTGGTGACGATCGTGATGAATGCGGACTGCGCGAGGTTGAACAGCAGGAGTGCGATGAGGATGTTAGCCCAGAGCAGGAATGTCGAGCCCACCCCGAAACGGCCGAGTCTCCGGTTGCCTGCCAGGAGCTGGGCGCTGCCGGGGATGAGCAGGTTGAGCACCACGAGCACCCAGGCGCGCTTGTTCATCGTGCGCGGGTCGTTGACGTCCGGATACCGCACCGGGCTCGTCGTGCTCACAGCGACCGCTTCAGCGCCGCGTCCTTCTCGTCCACGAGAGCCTC
>JBAQPI010000381.1:0-1778 GCA_049305635.1 Rhodoglobus sp.
CGCGACGGGGGACTGTTCGATGCGGAGATCGCCGCCGCCGGCACGTGCGCACGCGACGAAGGGCCTCGGGCGGACGCCTCACTGGCCCGGATGGCCGAACTGCCATCGCTCTCGGACGGTGGTCGCCTCACGGCCGCACTGGCGAGCCAGATCAGCGACGGGGCGGCCAGTTTGCTGCTGGCCGGGGAGACCGCGCTACAGCGCCACGGGCTCGTCCCCCGCGCCCGGATTGTCGCGTCGGTCGCGGTGGGCGGCGACCCGATCATGATGCTGACCGCGGTGATGCCCGCGACACGACGTGTGCTCGAGAAGGCCGGTATGCAACTGGCCGATATCGACCTGTTCGAGGTGAACGAGGCGTTCGCTTCCGTCGTGATGGCGTGGCTCGCCGACACCGGAGCGGACCCGGAGCGCACCAATGTCCACGGCGGCGCGATCGCGCTGGGTCATCCCCTGGGCGCGACCGGCGCCCGGCTGATGACCACCCTTCTGAACACGATGGAACGTCAAGGTGCCCGCTACGGCATGCAGGTCATGTGCGAAGGCGGCGGCACCGCCAACGCCACCATCATCGAACGCCTCTGAACTCGACCTACGTCTCGAACTGACACCCAAGGAGAACAATGATGACCGACCCGGCCACCGACTACAACGACATCCTGTACGACATCAGCGACAGCGTCGCGACGATCACGATCAATCGACCCGACCGGCTGAACGCCTTCACGCCGTTCACCGTCGTCGAGCTGACCCGTGCCATCCGAGCCGCCGGAGACGACCCGCGCGTCGGGGTGATCGTGCTGACCGGAGCGGGGAACCGGGCGTTCTCCTCGGGTGGTGACGTCAGCGTCGAGAACGAGGAGACCTTCACAGGCGGGCCCGATGCCTTCGACAACCTCATGAAAGAGCTCTACCGGGCCTTCCGGGAGTGCCTGAAGCCGGTGATCGCCCGCGTCAATGGGTACGCCATCGGCGGCGGTCACCACATGGCGTACATCTGCGACTTCACGATCGCGTCCGACAAGTCGATCTTCGGCCAGAACGGCCCGCGCGTCGCCAGCCCCGCGGAGGGCTGGCTGGTCTCGCACTTGTGGACGGTGGTCGGCATGAAGCGGGCGAAGGAGATCTGGATGCTGTGCCGCCGGTACACCGCACAGCAGGCGTTGGACTGGGGCCTGATCAATGCATCCGTGCCGGAGGACCAGCTGGATGCGGAGGTTCGCCGGTGGGCCGACGAGATGCTGGCGCTGAGCCCCACGGTGCTGAAGCTGGTGAAGAAGTCATTCGACGATTCGCTCGCGCAGACCCGCTTCCAGCAGGATTCGTACCAGATCCTCCCGCAGGTGAACCCGGGATTCTTCGCCTCGGGAGAGCAGACCGAGGGTGCGGACGCCTTCATGCAGAAGCGCACCCCCGACTTCAGCCAGTGGCGGTAAGGGAAACCGCGATGCGCACCGCAGGGGTCACGCTGCCGCCGGCAGAGCTGCCGGCCACTGCCGCGCGCCTGCGCGACGAGGTGCGCGGCTTCCTGGCAGACGAGCGGGCTGGGAGTGCGTTCGATCCCCGGTGCGATGCATGGCTGGCGGGTCACTCACCGGAATTCAGCCGGAAGCTGGGCGCGCGCGGGTGGCTCGGGATGACCTGGCCAGCACGGTACGGCGGTGGCGAACGGACCTCGCAAGAAAGATTCGTCGTCATCGAGGAGCTCCTCGCGGCCGGTGCGCCGGTCGCCGCGCATTGGATCGCGGACCGGCAGGTCGGTCCGGCGATCCTCAAGT
>JBAQPI010000382.1:0-21296 GCA_049305635.1 Rhodoglobus sp.
GTGCTCGACTTCGCGTACTACTACCCGACCGAGGCGAGCTGGGGCAACGGGGACCGCGAGATCCTCTGCCTGATCGTCGACCCGGCCGGCAAGGTCACGGGCTCGCTCGAGGGTGCTGCGCGCTGACCTTCTCGGAGTGCGATCAGGCTGCCGGGATGTCCGGCCGCCTGATCCGCTGCGGGTGCGCGTCTCCCGTCGCGACGAGGAGTCGGCCGACTTCTGCGCGGCCGGTTGAGACGCCGAACAGCGTGCTGCCTGGTCCGAAGCGGATGCCCGCGGCCAGCGGTCCCGCCACGACGGGATCGAATCCCAGCCGGTCCACGAGCCCGGCGACCGCCTGCACGGCCTGCTCGTCGTCTCCCGCGATCGCGATCGCGTGGCGATCCGGCGCCCCGGCCGCCCTGCCGTCCTCATCAAGCTGGTGGTAACCGAGGTGGCTGAACGCCTTCACCAGCCGGGCACCGGGCAGTGCCGCGGCGACGACCTGGCTGGATGGCGCCCCGGCCTCGAACTCCGCGATGACACCGTCGTTCGGCGGCCAGTAGTTCATCGCGTCGATCACCACCTTGCCGACTAGCTCCGCTGCGGGGAGGGCACGGTACCTGCCCAGGGGCACCGCGAGGATCACGATGTCGGACTCGCGCGCGACATCCGTCGAAGCCTTCGCGGTCGCTCCCGGCGTCAGCACGTCGATGATGAGCCGGATCGCCTCGGGATCGCCCGAGGCGGAGATCAGGGTGCGGTAGTCGGCTGCGACGGAGAGCCGGGCGAGCACGGTAACGACCTTGCCGGCGCCGAGGATGCCGACCGTCGTCACAAACCCACCGGCGCGGTCTCGCGCTTGAGCACCGGAGCGACCTCGGTCATGTAGAGCTCGAGCGAGGCCCGGGTCATCGGCCATGGCAGGTTGCCGACGTCGATCTGGCCCATGAAGCGATCGATGCCCAGCAGTTCAACGCGCCGCATGATCGCGTCGATCACCTGCTGCGGGCTGCCGACGGGCAGTCCGTGCGCGATCCAGCTGTCGTAGGTGTCGCGGGGAAAGCCCCCGGCAGCGAACGGCAGTCCGCTCTGCTGGAAATACCGGGAGTAGTAGGGGTAGAAGTCGTCACGTGCCTGCTGCGAGGTCTCGCCGATATACATATGCCCCCCCACCCCCAGCCGCAGCGTCGCGGGCTCGTGGCCGGCCTGTTCGGCGGCGCGCTGGTACAGCTGCACTCGGGACACGAACTGCTCGGGCCCTGCGAAGAAGCCCATCATCATCGGCAGCCCGAGCACGCCGGCACGCACCGCCGAGGCGGGCGTGCCACCGATGCCGACCCAGACCGGAAGCGGACTCTGCAGGGGTCGAGGCGAGATCTCCGCTTCGTGCAGCGCCGACCGGAACCGTCCGCTCCAGGTGGTCACGGGCTGGTCCCGAATCTGCAGCAGGAGCTTGAGCTTCTCATCGAACAACTCGTCGTAGTCGGCCAGGTCGTAGCCGAACAGCGGGAACGACTCGGTGAACGCGCCGCGACCGGCGATGATCTCCGCCCTGCCGCCCGAGATCAGGTCGAGGGTCGCGAACTGCTCGAAGACACGCACCGGATCCTGGCTGGAGAGCACGGTCACTCCGCTCGCCAACCGCAGCCGCGTGGTCACGCTCGCGATCGCCGCGAGCACGACCTCCGGTGCCGACATGCTGAAGTCGGGGCGGTGATGCTCCCCGAGCGAGATAACGTCCAGGCCACCCGCATCGGCGAGCCTGGCCAGCTCGACGATCTGCCCGAGCCGCTCCCGGATGTCGCGGGCCGAGCCTTCGCCAACCTCGTCGGTCAGCTCGCCGAACGAATAGATGCCGAGTTCCACCGGCGATCCTCTCTTTCCACGCGCGGCCAGCCCAGGCTCCATTCGGCGACGGCATCGAGCACTGCCGAGAGCCGCCGACCCGTGTCGGTGAGCGAGTAGCTCACCTCGATCGGGCGCTCGACCGAAACCTCGCGCCGCACGAGCTGCTCCGCCTCGAGTTCTTTGAGCCGCTGGGAGAGCACGGCTGGGGTGATCCCGGGGATGACCGCGCGCAACTCCGAGAAGCGCAGCGAACTCGTCAAAAGCGTATCGACGATCACGCCGTTCCAACGTTTGCCGATCAACTCCACCGCGGCATGGAACGCCGGGCACGCGTGTCGGTCGATCATGTCGACCTCCTTGGTATGGATTCTGTAGCCGATATGATTATCGTATCAGATCGGCCGTGACCGTTCGCCACCGACGACACTGTCGCGCATCAGAGCGATTTCGCAGGGGCAGTCAGTTGCTGGGGGTGGGCGCGCGATCGTCTGCCGCGCCACAGCGAGTTCCGCCCGACGTGCCCTAGTCTCATGGAATGTCCCTCGACATGAGCACGCAGGACGAGTCGATGAATATCGATCAGCTGGCCTCCCAGGTCGGCATGACGGTGCGCACCGTGCGTTTCTACGCCGGGCGCGGCTTGATCCCGCCACCTCGTCGCGAGGGGCGCAACGGCTACTACGGCCCCGGGCATCTCGCCAGACTCGAGTTGGTGCGTGAACTGCAGGCGCACGGCTTCACCCTGTCGGCGATCGAGGGATACCTCGAGCACATCCCCGCTGATGCGCCACCCACGCAAGTCGCCCTGCATCGGACGCTTCTCTCCCCCTGGATGCCCGACCTTCCGGAGAAGGTGACTCGATCCGACCTCGAAAAACGGTCGGGGCGTGCCCTCTCAGACGACGATCTGGAACTCCTCGTCGCGCTCAGCGTCATCGAGCCGACTCCGACCGAGGACGTGTTCCGGTTGGCACCGGCGTACCTCGCGGTCGGTGTCCAATTCCTCGACAGCGGCCTGCCTGCGGAGAGCGCGCTGGCAGCGCAGAGAATCATCACCGCCCACGGTCAGGCCCTTGCTCGGGAACTGACCGAACTGTTCCGAACCACCGTGTGGCCGCACCTCATCGCCCTCGCGCAGCCGCCCGAGGCGATCGCCGCCCTCGTTCAGATGTTCAAGCCACTCACGATTCAGGCGTTCGTCGCTTCCTACCAGTCGGCCGTCGACGAGGGCAAGCGCGAAACGATCAGGCGCCGCACCTGACTGAACTCACAGGCCAAGCGATCGCCCGACGATCTCCTTCATGATCTCCGTCGTGCCACCGTAGATCGTCTGGATCCGGGCATCGATGTAGGCCTGTGCGATCGGGTAGTCCATCATGTAGCCGTAGCCGCCGTGGAGTTGGAGACACTTGTCGACCGTCTTCTTCTGCAACTCGGTGGTCCACCACTTGCCCATCGCCGCTTCAGCGACCGACAGCGTCCCCGCATTGAGTTCCATGATCGAACGGTCGATGAAGACCTGAGCGATCTGCTGCTCCGTCTCCAGCTCGGCGAGCACGAATCGGGTGTTCTGGAACGAGCCGATGCTGGTGCCGAACGCCGTGCGTTCCTTGACGTAGTCGAGGGTGGTGTCGATGGCCTTACGAGAGGCGGCAACCGCGACGACGGAGATCGAAAGCCGCTCCTGGGGCAGCTTCTGCATCAAGTAGGCGAAACCCCGCCCCTCTTCGCCGAGCAGGTTTTCCACCGGCACGTGCACATCATCGAAGAACAATTCGGCCGTGTCCTGTGCCTTCAGGCCGATCTTGTCCAGATTGCGCCCGCGCTCGAAGCCCTTCATCCCGCGCTCGAGCACGATGAGGGAGACCCCCTTCGCGCCAGCGCTGGGATCGGTCTTGCATGCCACGATCACGAGATCTGCGTTGATGCCGTTCGAGATGAAGGTCTTCGAACCGTTGAGGACGTAGTGGTCGCCATCGCGGATCGCGGTCGTCTGAATGCCCTGCAGATCGGAGCCTGCCACTGGCTCCGTCATCGCGATCGCCGTGATCGTCTCGCCGGTGCAGAACTTCGGCAGCCAGCGCTGCCTCTGCTCGTCATTGGCGTACGCGGTGAGGTAGCCAGACACGAGATCGGTGTGGAGAGCGAACCCGACGCCGCTGGCCCCAGCCCGAGTCAACTCCTCCTGGAGCACGGCGTTGAATCGGAAGTCGTTCATTCCTCCGCCGCCGAACTCCTCAGGCATCATGAACCCCAGCAGGCCGAGTTCACCTGCCTTCAACCACACCTCCCGTGGAACGATCCCCGCCTCCTCCCACTGCTTGTGGAAGGGGATGATCTCCTTCTCCAGGTAGCTGCGGACGGTCGTGCGGAAAGCGTCGTGCTCGGGCTCGAAAATGGTACGGATCATGGCATGTTCTCTTTCAGTCGTGGTGGTTCGGCCTGCACGACGACGCCGTCGGCGAGCAGTGCATCGAGGTCAGCCACCCCCCAGGCTCCGAGCGCCTCGACAGTATTCGCTCCAGGGCGGACGGGTGGGGTGGTGAGCCTTGCTGGGGTCCGGGAGAAACGTGGGGCTGGCGCTGGCTGGAGAAGTCCCTCGTGCACGGTGTAGGTCCCCCGTGCAGCATTGTGGGGGTGCTGCGCGACCCCGTCCAGAGGGAGTACCGGCGAGACGCAGGCGTCGGTGCCGTCGAACAGGGACGTCCATTCCGCCTGGGTCCTCGCGGCGAACGTCCGGGCGAGGATCGCGCGCAGCGCGGGCCACTGCTTCGAATCGGTGCGGTCGGGGAGGTTCTCGAGCTCGAGGAGCTGCACCATGGTGGAATAGAACAGCGGCTCCAGGCCGGCGACCGACATGTACCGGCCGTCGGCGGTCTCGTACACGTCGTAGAACGGCGCACCCGAGTCGAGCAGGTTGGTGCCGCGCTCGGCGGCCCACGCACCGGCCCCCTGCATTCCGATGGTCATGGCCAGGAGATGGGCTACCCCGTCGGTTATCGCCGCATCCACGACCTGGCCTTCGCCCGTAGCCCGCGCATGGATCAGGGCCGCGAGCACTCCGGCCACGAGGTAGAGCGAGCCGCCGCCGAAGTCGCCGAGGAGATTCAGGGGAATCTGGGGCGGTCCACCCGCGCGACCGATCGCACCGAGAGCACCCGCGACACCGATGTAATTGAGATCGTGCCCGGCGGAATGGGCGAGTGGGCCATCCTGCCCCCAGCCGGTGATGCGACCGTAGACGAGGCGCGGATTGCGCGCGTGGCACGCTTGCGGACCCAGGCCGAGGCGTTCGGCCACGCCGGGGCGGAATCCCTCGATGAGGATGTCGGCCTGCTCGGCGAGGTCGAGTACCACGCCGATCCCGCGTTCGTTCTTCAGGTCCACGGCCGCTGACGGGCGTCCTCGGCTGAGGACGTCGAACTCGGGTGGGGTCGCCTGGAGGGCATTGCCCCCGGGCCGATCGATCCGAATCACGTCGGCGCCGAGGTCCGCGAACAACATCGCTGCAAACGGACCGGGTCCGATGCCCACGAGTTCGAGCACCCGCACACCCTTGAGCGGTCCGGTGCGTTCGGGTAGAGTCACAGCGTGATTGTGACAGTATCGCTGTCGCGATCGCAAGTTCGCACATGGTCGGGAATATACGGTCCCCAAGTCGAGTCGATGTCGTGGGGAACCGGTGTGCGCCCGTGGGCGGGCGAAGGCACACAATGTCGGGCAGCGATTCACATGGCCGTGATCGTGACGAGAACACTGAGATGGAAGGCACAAAGATGCGCAGTACCATGCAGGAATATCCCCTCACCGTCGGCGCCATCCTGCGGCACGGAACCGAGACGCACGGCGATGCTCGGGTCATCACGGCGACAGCCACGGGTACCCGTTCCATGACCTACGCGGAGGTGCGAGTCAAGGCCGCCCAGTTGGCGAATGCCCTCAAAACGCTCGGCATCACCGGCGACGAGCGGGTCGCCACCTTCCAGTGGAACAACGCCGAGCACCTCGTGTCATATCTCGCGATCCCGTCCATGGGCGCAATCATGCATACGCTGAACATCCGGTTGTTCCCCGAGCAGCTCACCTTCATCGCCAATCACGCCGAGGACAAGGTCGTCATCGTCGATGACTCCCTCGTTCCACTGCTCGCCAAGCAACTGGGATCGTTCGAGACTGTCGAACACGTGATCGTGGCGGGACCGGATGCGGCGTCCTCGGACCTGGACTCGTTGCGTGCGACGGGGAAGCAGGTTCATCTGCTCGACGAGTTGCTCAGCCAACAGCCGGAGACTTTCGACTGGCCCGAGCTCGACGAGTTCGACGCCGCGGTGATGGCGTACACCTCCGGCACGACCGGCAATCCGAAGGGCGTGGTCTACAGCCACCGAACCACCTATCTGCATTCGATGGCGGTGGGAACAGCCAACGTCGCCGGGCTCAGCTGGTCCGACACCATGCTTCCGATCGTGCCGATGTTCCATGCCAACGCCTGGGGCATGGCCTACGGTTCCATGCTGACCGGCGCCAACCTCGCCATGCCGGATCGTTGGTTGCAGGCCGAGCCCCTCGTGCGATTCATGCAGGCGTCCAGGCCGACCATCTCGGCCGCGGTACCCACGGTATGGAATGACGTGCTGACATACCTCGACCAGCACCCGGAAGTCAACCTGTCCGAGCACCTGAACTTGATCCTGTGCGGCGGATCTCCCGTGCCCGTGGCCCTGCAACAGGCGCTCAAGGAACGGCACAACCTCGCCATGGTGCAGGCTTGGGGTATGACGGAGACCTCGCCGGTCGCGTCGGTTGCGCGCCCTCCGCTGGGCATCGCTGGGGAAGAGGAGTGGGCCTACCGCGCGAGCCAGGGTCGGATCGTGGCCGGTGTGGAGGCCCGAATCGTCGGCGAGTCCGGTGAGGTGCTTGAGCGGGGCAGCGGCGAGATGGGCGAGATCGAGATCCGCGGCGCCTGGATCACCGGCTCGTACTACAAGGACGACGACCCCGAGAAGTTCCGCGACGGGTGGCTGCGAACCGGGGACGTCGGCACGCTCGACGTGCACGGCTACTTCACACTCACCGATCGCGCCAAGGACGTGATCAAGTCGGGGGGAGAGTGGATCTCCTCGGTCGACCTCGAGAACGCCCTCATGGCGCACCCTGCCGTGTTGGAAGCGGCGGTCGTCGGGATCCCGCACCCGAAATGGCAGGAACGCCCCCTGGCCGTTGTGGTGCTGCGCGAGGGCAGCACTGCGACGGCGGACGAACTGCGCACCTGGCTCGCGCAGTCCTTCGCCAAGTGGCAGTTGCCGGATGCCTGGGCCTTCAGCTCTGGGATCCCGCGTACCTCGGTCGGTAAGTTCGACAAGAAGGTTCTCCGCCAGCAGTACAGCGACGGCGAGTTGGACGTCGTCACCACCGACGCCGCCGCCGCTCTGACCTGAGAAACGGTCCCTCCGGACGCTCGTCCGGAGGGACCGTGAGGCGCGCGACGAGCGCTCCGCCACGCTCTACCAGACTCACAGTGACGAAATATTCGCATCATCGAAATTGAAGGATGGCTGATCCCGATGGGAATAGCGAAGTCGGCGATCGGCAGGCGAATGCCCCCGATTACCGCGACGATCGAGCGGGGGCGCCTGATGTTCTTCGCTGAGGCGATCGGCGAGACGAACCCGCTGTACACGGACGTGACCGTCGCGCGCGCTGCTGGGCACCCCGACCTTCCGGTTCCTCCCACCTTCCTGTTCGGCCTTCTCCTGGAAGGCCCCGACGCGTTGGGGTGGATGCATGAAGTCGGCATCGACCTGCGCTATCTGCTCCATGGGAACGAGGCATTCACCTACCATTCCATGGCACACGCGGGCGACACCCTCACGTTCTCCCCGGTCATCACCGACGTGTTCGAGAAACGAGGCGGAGCACTCGAGTTCCTGAGTCGGGAGAGCGCAGTCACCCGTCCGGACGGCACGCCCGTCGCGACATTGACCGAGATGATCGTTGTGCGTCATCCCGAGCTGGAGACCACGTGATGACAGTTTCGGACACGATCGAGGTCGGCACGGTGCTGCCGCCCGTCGAGATCACGGATATCACGCGCACCATGCTCGCGCTGTTCGCCGGCGCATCGGGCGACCACAATCCGATTCACATCGACATCGATTTCGCGAGGTCCGCGGGCATGGACGACGTCTTCGCCCACGGGATGCTCTCGATGGCGTACCTGGGTCGCCTGCTGACGAACTGGGTGCCACAGGCGAGCATCCGTTCGTTCGAGGTCCGGTTCGCCTCGATCACCCCCGTCCACGCCGCCCCCACCTGCACGGGCACGGTCGTGTCGATGGAGACGGTCGACGGGCAGCGGCTCGCGCACCTCGACCTTCTCGTCACCCTCCCCGACGGAACGGTCACCCTCACCGGCGGCGCCATCGTCGCAGTCGACTGACAGTTAAGGAACACGCATCATGGGAACACTGGACGGCAAGATCGCCCTCGTCTCGGGCTCCGGCCGGGGGATCGGGCGCGAGATCGCGCTCAAGCTCGCGAGCGAGGGGGCGAAGATCGTCATCAACGACCTTGACGCCGAACCCGCGAACGAGACACTCGCCGACATCGTCGCCGCGGGCGGCGAGGCGGTCACCTGCATCGGGAGCGTGACCGACGCGGACTTCGGCGAACGTTTCGTCAAGACTGCCGTCGACACCTACGGCGGCCTCGACATTATCGTCAACAATGCCGGGTACACCTGGGACAACGTCATCCAGAAGATGACGGATGAGCAGTGGGATGCGATCCTCGACGTGCACCTCAAGGCACCGTTCCGCATCCTCCGTGCGGCCCAGCCGGTCATCTCGAAGCTCGCGAAGGAAGAGGGTGGGTCCGTCTGCCGCAAGGTCGTCAACATCTCGTCCGTGGCGGGCCTCGGCGGCAACGCGGGCCAGGCGAACTACTCGACCGCGAAGGCGGGCATCGTCGGTCTCACCAAGACTCTCGCGAAGGAGTGGGGTCGTTACAACGTGACCGTCAACGCCGTCGCGTTCGGCTACATCAAGACCCGACTTACTGACACCGACGGCGCCGACCATATCGACGTCGCCGGAAACAGCATCAAAGTCGGGATGAGTAAAGAGCTTCACGCCATGACCGAGCAGATGATCCCTCTCGGTCGTGCAGGAACCCCGAAGGACGCGGCCGGTGCGGTGTATCTGATGTGCCTGCCCGAGTCCGACTACATCAGCGCCCAGACCGTCGTCTGTGGTGGCGGCTTCTTCATCTAACGTGAACCCGGAGGAACAACTCGTGAAGCACAAGAATCGCGTATTCGTCGTCGGTGTCGGCATGACCAAATTCGAGAAGCCGGGTCGTCGCGAGGGCTGGGATTATCCGCAGATGGCGAAGGAGTCCGGCACGAAGGCCCTCCAGGATGCCGGGATCGAGTTCGATGAGGTCGAGGAGGCGTATGCAGGCTACGTCTATGGGGACTCGTCGTCCGGCGAGCGAGCGGTCTACGAACTGGGCATGACCGGCATCCCGATCACCAACGTGAACAACAACTGTTCCACCGGCTCGACCGCGCTCTTCCTCGCAGTACGCTCGGTACGAGGCGGCTTGGCCGATTGCGTTCTCGCCATCGGCTTCGAGAAGATGAACCCCGGGTCCCTTTCCATGATGTTCGAGGATCGCGAAGAGCCGCTCGCGAAGCACATCGCGGCGCTCTCGGATCTGTCGGAACCCGCCAGACCCTTCGCCGCGTGGATGTTCGGCGCGGCCGGGGTCGAGCACATGGAGATGTACGGATCGACGCCCGAGCACTTCGCCAAGATCGCGGAGAAGAACCACCGTCATTCGATCAACAACCCCTACGCGCAGTTCCAGGACGAATACACGCTTGGTCAGATCCAGGACGCGAAGATGATCTACGAGCCGATGGGACTCACTCGGCTGCAGTGCTCCCCCACATCGGACGGGTCAGCCGCCGCGATCGTCGTGAGCGAGGAGTTCGTCGAGAAGCATGGGCTCGCCGCACAGGCGGTCGAGATCGTGGGTCAGGCGATGGTGACGGATATGGCATCGAGCTTCGCCACGCACAAGGCGAGAGACATCGTCGGCGCGGACATGAGCCGGAAAGCGGCTGAGGCAGTCTACGCACAGGCGGACCTGACACCGGATGACGTGGATGTCATCGAGTTGCACGATTGCTTCTCCGCCAACGAACTGATCACCTATGAAGCCCTTGGGCTGGCAGCGGTTGGGGAGGGGCACCACCTCGTGGATTCCGGCGACACCACCTATGGCGGCAAGTGGGTGGTGAATCCCTCCGGAGGGCTGATCTCGAAGGGGCATCCCCTTGGAGCGACCGGTCTCGCCCAGTGTTCGGAACTCACCTGGCAACTCCGCGGCACCGCCGACAAGCGGCAGGTCGACGGCGCCTCCGTCGCGCTTCAGCACAATATCGGCCTCGGAGGCGCTGCCGTGGTGACTGCATACCGTCCCGCTGAGCGGTAGCCCACTTCGGGCGGCCCCAGCTCGGGCAGCTCTAGTGGCGTGCACCCCAGCAATCGACGAGGAGTCCCCAACAACGCGATAGCGACCTTCATGGTGGAGATGGGGGGAATTGAACCCCCGTCCACTGCTGTAATTCCACGCCTTCTACGGGTGTAGCTCGCACAAGCGTTCTGCTCGGCCCCGACCTTTGCCACGAGCACCCAGGTCGACGGGCCCAGTCCCAGTGCAAGTCCCGCGCGGCCCTGAGACACGACCGCGCAGCAATCCCCCTAGATGACGCCAGTGACCGGGTAGGGGGCGTTCCCGGACTGACGGACCTGTAGTGCTAGTTGCTGCTAGGCAGCAAGAGCAAGGTCACTGCGCTTGGAATCGGCAGTTATTGTTGTGCAGCCGTCGTTTACGAGATAAGACTGCATCCTCGACCCGCTTCTCGCAGTTTTGCAGGCAATGTCGAAACCGATCATCCCCATGCTTCGCAGCGCCGGACTGGCCGGCGGTGCGGGTCGCTATCGCGCTGTTGAGTTGCCAAGTGCCGCCTTGGTAGGCAGCCTTCCATTGTACCCGGATGTCGCACCGCACGCCATGGCAGGATGCAGGCATGACCGACACCATCATCACCGTGCAGGGCGAGCACTCCGCCTGGTATCCGGCCGAACGCGCCACGGTCCGCCTCGGCGTCCACACCGAGGGACCCAAGCGCGAGGCCGTGTTCGAGCGCGCCGTCGCAGCTGCGGCGAGCATCCGCGCCGCGATCGAACCGCTCGTCGACGAGAAGGCCGGCCCGGTCACCTGGTGGTCGTCCGCGAACGTGCGGGTGTGGCCGGAGCGGCCCTGGAACAACGAGGGCAAGCAGCTGCCGCTCGTCTTCCACGCCGCCGTGGACTTCACCGCCAAGTTCAAGGACTTCGACGCCCTCGCGACCTGGCTCGAACTCGTCGCGGGCATCGACGGCGCGATCGTGTCCTCCGTGTCATGGCACCTCACCGAGTCGACGAAGACGAGCGCGACCGCCGAGGTGCGCTCCCGCGCCGTCAAGGATGCGGTCGCCAAGGCGACGGTCTTCGCCAACAGCATCGGCCTGCGCACCGTCACCGCGATCGCCCTCGCGGACCCCGGGATGCTCGGGGATCCCTCCGGCGGCGGCGCGGCCCCCGCGCCGCTCATGGCCCGGGCCATGTCGGCGCAGGGGTTCGGCGGCGGGGGCGCGCCGCAACTCGAGCTCAAGCCGGAGGAGATCGCCGTGGCATCCGTGGTCGACGCCCGGTTCGTGGCGAAGTAGGGCGACTACTCGCCGAGGTTCTTGCGCGCCGAGATCGCGCGGTCGGCCTCGCGCTTGTCCTGCCGCTCGCGCAGCGCCTGGCGCTTGTCGTAGTCCTTCTTGCCCTTGGCGATCGCGATCTCGACCTTCGCGTTGCCGTCGTTGAAGTAGATCGACAGCGGCACCAGGGTGTAGCCGCCCTCCTTGATCTTGTTGTGGATCTTGAGGATCTGCTCCTTGTGCAGCAACATCTTGCGCTTGCGGCGGGGCGGGTGGTTGTTCCACGAGCCCTGGTTGAACTCCGGGATGTGCACGGCATCGAGCCACGCCTCGCCGCCCTCGATGAAGCCGTAGCCGTCGACGAGACTCGCCCGCCCCAGGCGCAGCGACTTGACCTCGGTGCCGGTGAGCACGAGGCCGGCCTCGTAGGTGTCCTCGATGAGGTAGTCGTGCCGCGCCTTGCGGTTGCTCGCGACGACCTTCTGGCCGCGTTCCCTGGGCATGGCTGACTCCTCTCGGTGCTCGGGGCTGGCGTTGGTGAGCCAGTCAGTCTACCGCCAACCGCCGCGTCAGACCTTGAGGTAGCGCCCGATCGCGACCCCCGCGGAGGCTGCGGCGAGTGCGGCGCCCACGACGAGCAGCACGGGCACGACGACGAGCGCGTCGCTCAGGCCCACGAGCGTCGTGGTCGCCGGGAGGGTCTGCGCGAGGTAGCCGCGGATGAAGAACTGCACGATCGCGACGATCGCGCCGCCGGCCAGCAGCGAGCCGATGAGCGCCGCGAACACGCCCTCGAGGATGAACGGCGTCTGGATGAACCGGTTCGACGCCCCCACCAGCCGCATGATCCCCAGCTCCCGCCGTCGGCTGAACGCACTCAGCCGGATGGTGGTCGCGATGAGCAGCACGGCGGCGACGAGCATGAGCACCGCGACCCCGATCGCAGTGTACGAGGCCGCGTTCAGCACGGCGAAGATCTGGTCGAGGTAGCCGCGCTGGTCCGCCACGTCCTGCACACCGGCGGTTCCGGAAAGGCTCTCGATGAGGATGTCGGCATCGGACGGGTCGACGAGGGTCACCCGGAAGCTCTCGTTGAGCGTCTCCGGGGTCACCCATGCCGCGAGAGGGCTATCAGCAAGCTGCCTTTGGACGTTCTCGTACGCCAGCTGGTGCGTCTCGAACTCGTACTTCTCGATGTAGGGCGCGATGGTCGAGGAGTTCAACATGGCCTCGACCGCGTCGATCTGGGCCTGGGTCGCCTCGGCCTGCGTGCAGTTGCCGGTGGTGTCGAGGTCTGTGCAGAGATAGATCGCGACCTGAGCGCGGTCGTACCAATAGCCCTTCATCTGCCCGATCTGCAGCTGCAGCAGGATCGCGGCGCCCACGAAGGTCAGCGAGATGAAGGTCACGAGGATGACCGAGACGACCATCGAGACGTTGCGGCGCAGTCCCTGTGCGACCTCGCCCATGATCAGGCCGAACCTCACTGGGCACTCCCGACCGGGAAGTCCTGCGTGGGGATCGCGGAGGTCTGGTAGCCGCCCTGGCGCTCGTCGCGCACGATCTGGCCACTCACGAGCTCGATGACGCGGCGCTTCATCGAGTTGACGATGCCGGCATCGTGGGTGGCCATGAGCACGGTCGTGCCGCCGAGGTTGATGCGCTCGAGGAGCGTCATGATGCCGGCGGAGGTCGCCGGGTCGAGGTTGCCCGTCGGCTCGTCGGCGAGCAGGATGGCGGGCTTGTTGACGACGGCACGCGCGATCGCGACGCGCTGCTGCTCGCCGCCGGAGAGCTCGTGCGGGTACCGGCCCGACTTGCCCGCGAGCCCCACCATCTTGAGGGCGTCCGGCACCGCCTCCTGGATGAACCCGCGGCTCTTGCCGATCACCTGCAGCGTGAATGCGACGTTGTCGAACACGGTCTTGTTCGGCAGCAGGCGGAAGTCCTGGAAGACGACGCCCAGGTTGCGGCGGAAATAGGGCACCTTGCGGTTGGCGAGCGTGTTCAACTGCTGGCCGAGCACGTGGATGGTGCCCTTGGTGGGCGTCTCCTCGCGCAGGATGAGCCGCAGGAAGCTCGACTTGCCGGAGCCCGAGGCGCCGACCAGGAAGACGAACTCGCCCTTGAGGATCTCGAGGTTGACCGAGTTGAGCGCCGGCCGGGTGGTGCCCGGGTACGCCTTGGTCACGGAGTCGAAGCGGATCATCTCGGTTGAGAGCCTATGCACGCGCCTGTGCGGCGGCCGCAGCGACACCCCGTTGGCCGACGCCTGACAGCACCACGGCCACGCGGGTGCCGGCCGACGAGCCCGCCCGGGCGCCCGCACTGCCACGCGCGCCGGGACGCAAGTGCACCAATCCGGCACGACACGCCGGCCGTGAACGCCACGAGCGCGCGTGTCGCACGCGTCGTGCGCAGTTACGCGCGCGTGCGCGTGCTCGTGCGAGCACTGCGCCGGGCGGCGGGGCTCACTCCGCGCGCTTGCGCCACCTGATGCCGGCTGCGATGAACCCGTCGATCTCGCCGTCGAAGACCTTCGAGGGGTTGCCCTCCTCGTACTCGGTGCGCAGGTCCTTGACCATCTGGTATGGCGCGAGCACGTAGCTGCGCATCTGGTCGCCCCAGCTCGCGGTGATGACGCCCGCGAGGTCCTTCTTAACCGCCGCCTCCTGCTCCTTCTGCAGGACGAGCAGTCGCGACTGCAGCACGCGCATGGCGGCCGCACGGTTCTGGATCTGGCTCTTCTCGTTCTGCATCGAGACGACGGTGCCGGTCGGGATGTGGGTGAGCCGCACCGCGGAGTCCGTGGTGTTGACCGACTGGCCGCCCGGCCCGCTCGAGCGGAACACGTCGACCCGGATGTCGTTCTCCGGGATCTCGATCGCCTCGGTCTCCTCCATCAGCGGGATGACCTCGACCGCCGCGAAGCTCGTCTGCCGCTTTCCTGCGGCGCCGAACGGCGACATGCGCACGAGGCGGTGGGTGCCCGCCTCGACGCTCAGGGTGCCGAAGGCGTATGGCGCATCCACCTCGAAGGTCGCGGACTTGATGCCCGCCTCCTCCGCGTAGCTGGTGTCCATGACCGTGACGGGGTACTTGTGCTTCTCGGCCCAGCGCAGGTACATGCGCATGAGCATGTCGGCGAAGTCGGCGGCATCCACCCCGCCCGCACCGGCCCGGATCGTGATGACGGCCGGACGGTCGTCGTACTCGCCGTCGAGCAGGGTCTGCACCTCGAGTTCGCCGAGGGTCTTCTGGATGGCGGTGAGCTCCTCGCGAGCGTCGGCCGCGGCCGAGGCATCCTGTTCCTCGTTCGCGAGCTGCACCATGATCTCGATGTCGTCGAGCCTGGAGGCGATGGACTCGATGCGCGCCAGCTCCGACTGCCGATGGCTGAGCGCGCTGGTGACCTTCTGCGCCTTCTCCGGGTCGTCCCACAGGTCGGGAACGCCGGCCTCCTCGCTCAGCGAGGCGATCTCGGCCTCGAGCCGGCCGACGCCGACCACGGAGCGGATGTCGGCGAAGGTCGAGCGGAGGGCGGCGATGTCGTCCGCGAAGTCCAGTTCATCCATGTCCCGCCAAGCGTACCCGAGGCGGCTTCGCGGCCCGCTCCCGGGCGTAGGCTCGAAGGCGATGTCGAGCGCCGCACCCCCCTTCCGCTGGCGCTCGATCGCACTCCCCGCCCTGTTGCCGACGCTGCTGTTCTCGATCGGCGAGGGTGCGATCATCCCGATCATCCCGATCGTCGCCACCGACCTCGGCGCCTCGCTCGCGATCGCCGGCCTCGTCGCAGCGTTGCTGATGATCGGCGAGCTCATCGGTAACATCCCGAGCGGCTGGGTGATCGCCCGCATCGGCGAGCGGCCGGCGATGATCGGTGCGACCGCGCTGTCGATCATCGGCCTCGTCATCTGCCTCATCGCCCCGAATCCCGCGGCGCTCGCCTTCGGCGTGCTGCTCGTCGGGCTCTCCGCAGCGGTGTTCGGGCTCGCCCGCCACGCCTTCCTCACCAGCTTCGTGCCGCTGGCCTACCGTGCGCGGGCGCTCTCCACGCTCGGCGGGGTGTTCCGCCTGGGCTTCTTCATCGGGCCGTTCATCACCGCCGCCGTCATCTGGTTCACCGGCGGGGCGGGGATCGCGTTCTGGATCCACATCGTCGCCTGCCTCGCAACCGGGATCGTGCTCATCGCCCTGCCGGACCCGACCACGACGTTCGGCGCGGTGCGCACGGTGCGGCTGGGCGGGCGCGAGCTGCGCGAGGGGGAGGCGCTCGTCGAAGGAGAGTCCTCCGGGCTGTTCCGCACGATGCTGCAGCGCCGCGACGTGCTCGCGCGACTCGGACTCGGCGCCGCCCTCGTCGGCGCGCTGCGCGCGAGCCGCCAGGTCATCCTGCCGTTGTGGGCCGTGAGCATCGGGGTCGCGGACACCGACGCCGCTGTCGTGATCGGCATCGCCGGCGGCGTCGACTTCGCGCTGTTCTACCTCAGCGGCTACATCATGGATCGGTTCGGCCGGCTGTGGACGGCGGTCCCGTCCATGATCGGGCTCGGGCTCGGGCACCTGGCCCTCGCGTTCACGCACGACCTCCCCGACAACGTCATGTGGTTCATCGTCGCCGCCATGGTGCTCTCGCTCGCGAACGGGCTCGGCAGCGGCATCCTGATGACCCTTGGCGCCGACCTCGCCGAGCCCGCGAACCCCGCGCCGTTCCTCGGCGCCTGGCGCTTCACCGGCGGACTCGGCGGCGCCGGAGCCCCGCTGCTGCTCTCGGCGATCACGGCGGCGGCATCCCTCGCGATCGGCGCGGGCACCCTCGGGGTGCTCGGACTCGTGGGCGCCGTAGTGCTGGCCCGGTACGTGCCCCGTTACGCGCCGCGGAAGCGCTAGGGTAGCGCTCAACCGACGAAGGGACGCTGATGCTCGAACTCCTGCCCATGGCCGAGGACGGCGGCAACGCGGCGTTCGCCCTCGCGGCCCTGCTCGGCTGGATCATCCTCGGCATCGCCCAGGCGATCCTGTTCATCGCGGCGCTCGTGTCGATCCTCGCCTCGAAGCGATACACCGGTGGCGGCAAGTTCCTCTGGGTCGTCGTGGTGTTCTTCGCACCCGTGTTCGGCGCGCTCGGCTGGTTCATCGCCGGGCGGCGCGCGCAGATCCGCACCACCGAGCCGTGAGCGTTCGACTGCTCTAGCATCGGGGAATGGTGCCCGCAACCAACCTCCTCGCGTTCTGCCTGGTGGCGATCCCGCTCATCCTCGTGCCCGGCCCGAGCGTGCTGTTCGTCATCGGCCGCTCACTCTCCCTCGGTCGCCTCGGCGGCCTGCTCAGCGTCGTGGGCAACGCGGCCGGCGCCTTCGTCGCGGTCCTCGCGGTCGCCTTCGGCGTCGGCATCATCGTCGCCCAGTCGGTGGTCGTCTTCACGATCGTCAAGGTCGTCGGTGCCGCCTACCTGATCTACCTCGGCGTGCAGGCGATCCGCCATCGCAGAGAGCGATCGGATGCCGCGACCGCGCGCCCGGCGCCACGGTCGATCTGGCGTCTGCTGCTGCAGGGCTTCCTCGTCGGTGTCACCAACCCGAAGACGATCGTGTTCTTCATCGCCGTGCTGCCCCAGTTCGTGGACTACTCGGCCGGGGGGATCCCGTTTCAGATGCTCGAGCTCGGCTCGATCTTCGTCGCGATCGCGCTCGTCACCGACAGCGCCTGGGCGCTCGCGGCCGGCATCGCACGGGACTGGTTCGGCCGATCGCCTCGCCGGCTCGCGACGCTCGGGGCGACGGGTGGCGTGTTCATGATCGGGCTCGGCGCGGCGGCGCTGTTCGTGGGCAACGGCAAGGAGTGAGGCCCGGTCACCGAGCCGGCCTCCAGCGACGCGTCGGCCTCCTTCTCGGAGCGCACGAAGGCGATGCCAGCGAGGATCAGCACGCCGCCGAGCAGCTGGAGCGGGGTGAGCGCCTCGCCGAGCAGGATCCAGGCGAAGACCGAGGCGAAGACGACCTCGAGCAGGCCGACGAACGACATCAGGCGCGAGCCGAGGCGTTCGGACGCGGCGATGCTCGCGACGTAGGCGACGGCCGTGCTCACCACGGCGACGATCGTCAGCGGCACCCACCATGGCCTCGGCACGCCGAGCAGCTCGATCGAACCGAGCTCCGCCGTGAACGGGACGAGCCCGACCAGACCGACGACCCCGAGCGCGAGCGCACCGAGCACGAGACCGGCGGCCGCGAAGGCCACAGGCGGCAGCCCGTCGGAGGGGCGCGCCGCGATGACGTAGTAGATCGCACAGCCGACGGCAGCGAGTCCCGCGAAGACGAGGCCGAGGCCGTCCGCGGCGGCGAGGCTGCCCGGTCCGATCACGAGCACGAGGCCGCCGATCGCGACGACCGAGCCGATGATCACTCCGACGCGCGGCATCCGACGGGTGCGGGCCCACACGAAGCCCACGAGCAGTAGCGGCGCCAGGTATTCGATGAGCAGGGCGGTGGAGACCGGGATGCGCTGGATCGAGGCGAAGTAGACCAGTTGGGTGCCGGCGACACCGATGAGCGCCATGCCGAGGATGCGCCACCGCGCCCGCCAGACGGCGGCCCACCTGCCGCGCAGCGCCGCGATCGCGATCGGCAGCAGCACGACGCCCGCGATACCGGCCCGCGCCGTGACCGCGGCGGCCGGGCTCCAGCCCGACTCGAGCAGCGGCTTGATGAACGCCCCGGAGGTGCCGAAGGTGAGGGAGGCGAGCACGCCGATGAGGAGACCGCGGGAGGTGGAACTGCGTGTCATGGAGGAGCCCGTCAGGAACGTCATGGATTACACTCCTGACGATAGCCCCGCGGCAAGTAAGGACTCAAATTGCATTTCGCCCCTGACACCGAGGACACCCTGGACTTCCTCGTCGCGCTCGCGAACACGCATCCGGGCGCCTCGCGCGGCGGCGAGGACGAACTCGCGACGCAGGCGCAACTGACCGGCCTGCTCGCCGAGCACGGCTACACGGGTCGCTTCGACCGCGACGACGCCGAGTTGCGCGAGGTGCACCAGACGCGCGATCTCGTGCGCGCGCTGTGGAGCATGTCGCGGGACGACGCCGTCGCGGAGGTCAACCGCTGGCTGCGGGAGGCCGACGCCCTGCCGTTCCTGGTCAGGCACGACCGCTTCGACTGGCACCTGCACGCGACGTCCGCCGACGCTCCGCTCGCCGAGCGGATCCGGGTCGAGAGCGCGCTCGCGCTCGCCGACGTGATCCGCTCCGATGAGAAGTCGCGGATGCGGGTGTGCGACGCCGAGGACTGCAGCGGCGTGCTCGTCGACCTGAGCCGCAACGGCTCGAAGCGCTTCTGCAGCGTGCGCTGCGGCAACCGGGTCAACCAGCAGGGCTACCGCGAGCGGGTCGCCGGCCGATAGCCGACGACCCGCGCGATCGTCAGTGGTCGGACTTGCCCGGGTTCTCGGGCTTGCCGCCCTGACCCGACTCGGTCTCGACTTCGGACTCGTCCTCTTTCTCGTCCGCCACCTCGTCCGCCACCTCGTCCTCGGACTCCGAGGAATCGCCGGACTTGTTCTGCGCCGTCTCGGAGACCAACTGACCGAACTCGCGACCGCTGCCCTCCTTGTCGTGGGCCCGCTCCGAGACCCACTCGCCGAACGAGTCGTACTCGTCCTCGTCGTAGGCGTTGTCCTCGGACTCGGCCGGGTCGAGCGTGGGCTCCACCGTCGGCTCGAGCGTGGGCACCGGCATCTCCTCGGACACGATCCCGTCGATCGCGCTCGCCGTGCCGACCCCGACCACGCCCAGCACAGCGGCCACGGCGATGCCGAGCACGACCTTCATCCCCGTCCCCAATGCTGCGAACCATGCGACCATCTTCTGCATCCTCCCCAGGTTGTGCGCGGAGCCGGCTGCCGGCACCCCCGCATCGAGCAACGCCGAGACACCGGACTCGAGGTCCAGGTGCATCGCGAGTTCGGCCGACGGCCGCACCGGCGATGTGAAGGCGGCCGCGCGGAACTCCGCGATGGAGTCCGCGAGCGGTCCCAGGTCATCGCGCCCGGCGGGCACGGCCCCGCGCACGATCGCCTCGGCGTCGCTCGCGCTGATCCTGGTTCGTCTCATCTCACTCACCGCTATCGTCCGAGGGGCTGGAAAGGATACGGCTTCGCGGAAAACTCTTCCGGAGATTCGCGAGCGCTCGCCGTTGCAGGGCCTTGACCGCCCCGGGACGCTTGCCGAGCACGAGCGCGACCTGCTCGAGCGTGAGGTCGGCGACGATGCGCAGCACCATGACGTCGCGCTGCTGATCGGGCAGTGCTCTCGTTGGCTCTCGGGCGGTAAGCACCTGCTCGGTCGACGAGCTCCTGAGCCTTCAGCAGTCCTCCTCAATCTCGCGCAGGTGACGATAGGTGCCCCTGAAATACAGGAGCGGGTCGTGGCGGTGCCACGCCGCCGAACTCATCGCGATTGCGCGCCCGATGACGATGAGATGGTCACCCGCCTCGTACTCGGCCCATATCTCGCAGTCGACCCACATGAGCGTGTCTGCGATGATCGGGTTGCCCGACTCCGCGGACAGCCAACGGATGCCCGCCCACTTGTCGGTGCCCTTGCGTGCGAATTGGTTCGAGATGTGGTGCTGGTCGCGTGCAAGCACGTTGACGGCGAACTTGCCGCCCGCGGCGATGCGAGGGTAGGTCGTCGAGTTCTTCATGACGCTGAACGAGACGAGCGGGGGTTGCATCGAGACTGAGTAGAACGACTGGCAGGTGAACCCGACGGGTTCACCGCCTTCGTATCCTGAGACGATCGTGATCCCCGAGGCGTAGTGCCCGAGCGTGTCACGGAACTGTCGGGCGTCAAAGGTTGCGGTCGTGACGGATTGCGACATGTCTGCATTCTCCCTTTCGTGGTGTCGCAATCGGTTCAGAAGCGAGAGGATGCGGGCACGACCGAGCCCGCGATAAGCGAGACTCGCGCGATGTTCGCCGCGTACTCGGCGGCCGCAGCCGCCACGACTTCATCGAGCTTCTCGAACTGGCTGAGGGCGAGGTAGAAGCCGCGTCCCGGGACCGTCGCGCCCAGCTCCATGAGCAACGGAGAGAGCGTGAAGGTCGGCCCCATGGCGTGGGTGAGGTCAGCGCCGGTGTGCACCGCGATCGCCGTGACTCCCGCTAGACCGTTCGCCGGGTACCTGTCCAAGAACGCCTTGAGTAGACCCGTATAGCTCGCTTTGTATGTCGGGGATGCGAACACCACGAGGTCGCTCTCTACGACCTGCCCATTCAGTGCCGCCATCTTCTCGGAGGGCCAGACGAAGATCTCATCGGTGTGATCGGCGAGATCGATCACACTCGCGTCGTACGTTCCCGGCTGCAGGACCTTCTCGACGAGGAGCTCCGCGACCTTGCGCGTGCGCGAGGCGGGCTTGGGATTGCCGACCACGATCGTGACCTTCAGCGACATCTGCCACTCACTTCCGTACCGATTGACAGGAATCGGAAGAGTCGCCGCATCCACACCGCGCGCGGCACGTGGAACGGACGACATCTCCACACGCCCCAGGATCTTGTGGCCCAGTGCGACCGCAACGGCTTACGCTGCACGACCATTGTGCACCGCACATGTTTCATCGATGTAACGGGCTTCGAGGAGTTCCGTTAGGGGTGCCCCATAGGCGCGGCGGTCCGGCGTCTCAGCCGGGGACGCGGCTGA
>JBAQPI010000383.1:0-2080 GCA_049305635.1 Rhodoglobus sp.
ACTGGCGGGAGACCTGGAACTGCTCGTTGACCTTGACGGCGCTCGCGATGTCGATCGTGCCATCGGCGCGCTCGGGTGTGTAGTTGAGCTCGCACAGGGCGGAGTGGCCGGTTCCGGCGTTGTTCCACGGGTTCGAGCTCTCCTCGGCGACATCGCCGAGCCGTTCGAACAACTGGATGCTCCAGTCCGGCTGCAGTTCCTTGAGGATGGCGCCCAGCGTGGCGCTCATGATGCCGCCGCCGACGAGGGCGACGTCGACAGGGGTGTTCACGCCTTCGATTCTACCGATGCGCGAAGACCTCACGATCGCTAGAGCGCTGCGATGCCGGCCACCAGGAGCCCGACGCCCGCCGTCAGCAGGCCGATCGTCAGCACGGCCACTCCTATCCACAGCAGGACGATGAACCGGTTGGGCTTCTGCGGGTCGTCGCCGATGACCGACAGGAAGAACCCCGCGGGCATGAGGATGGCGGCGGCGGGCACGAAGTTGTAGCCGATGAACGACCAGACGCCCTGGAGGTTCGCCACACCGAGTGCGCTCACGATCGCGAAGCTCAGCACGAGCAGCACCGCGGCGTGAGCGTGACCGGCGCGGTAGAAGCTCTGCTGCAGGGCGTTCGACGGCACGTGGCTGCGCACTACCTTGGTGAGGAAGTACCCGCCCGATTCCACGGTCACGAGCGCCAGCAGGAACACGCCGAGTTCGATGATGATCTGTGGTTGGATAGTCATAGTATCTATTATTGGATACTACCGCTATCCAAGTCAAGGAGGCTCATGCGCGTATCCGAACTGGTCGAGCGCTCGGGGATGCCGCTCGCGACGATCAAGTTCTACCTCCGCGAAGGACTGCTCATGCCCGGCATGCCCACGAGTGCGACGCAGGCCGACTACGACGAGTCCCATCTGCGCAGACTGGCCCTGATCCGCGCGCTCACCGAGGTCGTGGGCCTGTCGGTGCAGAAGGCGCGCGAGGTCATCGGGCTCATCGACGCTCCCGCCGGCGATCTCTTCGAGACCCTCGGTCAGGCGGTCGCCGCGCTGCCGCCATACCTGGATGCGCAGGGGACGGATCACCCCCGCGCACGCGCGGCGCTGGAGCGCCTCGGTCAGGTGTACGACCCGAGCTACGCCGCGGTCGGTCAGTTCGAGCGTGCGCTCGAGGCGGCGGAGGCGGTCGGTCTCCCGATGAGCGACGAACGCGTGCTGGGCTACGGGGAGCACGTCATGGCGATAGCCGAGATCGACCTGTCGGGAATTCCCACGAACTCACCCGGCGATGCGATCCAGTACGCCGTGCTCGGGACGGCGATCTACGAGCCGGTGCTGGCGGCGATGCGACGGCTCGCGCACCAGGACCTGGCTTCGCGACGGTTCGGATAGCAACTCCTCCCCAGGAGCGCTCGGATGACCGCCCTCGCGCGAGCCCGGTCGAGGCTGAAGCGGCTACTCGACCGCCGCCAGCCGGGCCGCGACCAGCTCGGCGATCTGCACCGCGTTCAGCGCCGCGCCCTTGCGCAGGTTGTCGGAGACGCACCAGAAGGCCAACCCGTTCTCGACCGTCGCATCCTCGCGGATGCGCGAGATATAGGTCGCATCCTCGCCGGCCGCCTCATGCGGGGTGATGTAGCCACCGGGCTCGTGCTTGTCGATCACGAGGATGCCGGGCGCCGCGCGCAGCACCTCGCGCGCCTCGTCGGCCGTGACCGGCTTCTCGCACTCGATGTTGACGCTCTCGGAATGGCCGATGAAGACCGGCACGCGCACGCAGGTCGCGGTCAGCTTGATCTTCGGATCGAGGATCTTCTTGGTCTCCGCCATCATCTTCCACTCTTCCTTCGTGAAGCCGTCCTCCATGAAGCTGTCGATGTGGGGAATGACGTTGAAGGCGATCTGCTTGGTGAACTTCTTGGGCGGCGGGGCGCCCAGGACGAACACGCCCTTGGTCTGCTCCCACAGCTCGTCCATGCCTTCCTTGCCCGCGCCCGACACCGACTGGTAGGTCGAGACGACGACGCGCTTGATCTTGGCTTCGGCGTGCAGGGGTGCCAGCACCACCACCAGCTGCGCGGTCGAGCAG
>JBAQPI010000384.1:0-3948 GCA_049305635.1 Rhodoglobus sp.
GTGCTCGACCGCGAGGTGCGCGACCTCGAGGGTGAGCCGGTCTCCTACGTGCACGTACCTGAATGAAGCACAGCCCTGAATCAAGCACAGCCCTGAATGAAGCACAGCCCTGAATGAAGCACAGCCCGGACCGAGAATCGGCCCGGGCCGAGAATCAGCGCGATCGGGTCTCAGCCCGGGTGGGTCATCGACATGACATCGAGGGCGGTGTCGAGCTGCTCGAGCGTCACCTCGCCGCGTTCGACGAAGCCGAGGTCGATGACGGCGTCGCGCACCGTCAGGGCCTTGGCGACCGAGTGCTTGGCGATCTTGGCCGCGCTCTCATAGCCGATGATCTTGTTCAACGGCGTGACGATGGCGGGGGATGACTCGGCCAGGGCCAGCGCGCGCACCAGGTTGGCCTCCAGCCCGTCGACCGTCTTGTCGGCGAGGGCGACCGCGGAGTTCGCGAGCAGCCGGATCGACTCGAGCAGCGCCGTGCCCATCACGGGGATCGCGACGTTCAGCTCGAAGTTGCCGGAGGCGCCCGCCCACGCGATCGTCGCGTCGTTGCCGATCACGCGAGCGCACACCATGAGCACCGCCTCCGGGATGACCGGGTTGACCTTGCCGGGCATGATCGAGGAGCCGGGCTGCAGGTCGGGGATGTGCAGCTCGCCGAGGCCCGTGTTCGGCCCGGAGCCCATCCAGCGCAGGTCGTTGCAGATCTTGGTGAGGCTCACCGCGATGACGCGCAGGGCGCCGGAGGCCTCGACGAGCCCGTCGCGGGCGCCCTGGGCCTCGAAGTGGTCCTTGGCCTCGGTGACCGGCAGCCCGGAGTCCTTGGCGAGCTCGGCGATGACCTTCTGCGGGAAGCCCAGGGGCGTGTTGATGCCCGTGCCCGTCGCGGTGCCGCCGAGGGGCACCTCCGCGACGCGCGGGATCGTCGCCTGCACGCGCTCGATGCCCAGCCGCACCTGCCGCGCGTAGCCGGCGAACTCCTGGCCGAGGGTGACGGGCGTCGCATCCATGAGGTGGGTGCGGCCGGCCTTGACGGCGTTCTTCCACAGCTGGGCCTTGGCCTCGAGCGCGACCGCGAGGTGCTCGAGCGCCGGGATGAGGTCGTGCAGCAGCGCCGCGGTCACCGCGACGTGCACGGAGGTCGGGAACACGTCGTTCGATGACTGCGAGGCGTTGACGTGGTCGTTGGGGTGCACCGTCGAGCCGAGCGCCGCCGACGCGAGCGAGCCGAGCACCTCGTTCATGTTCATGTTCGAGGAGGTGCCCGAACCGGTCTGGTAGGTGTCGACCGGGAAGTGCTCGTGGTGCGCCCCGCCGATGACGAGGTCCGCGGCGCCGACGATCGCCTTCGCGATGTCTTTGTCGAGGATGCCCATCTCGGCGTTGACGATCGCGGCGGCGCGCTTGATGCGCGCGAGGGCGACGATCTGTGCCGGCTCCAGCCCGGATCCGGAGATCGGGAAGTTCTCGACGGCGCGCTGGGTCTGCGCGGCGTAGAGCGCGTGCTTCGGGACGCGCACCTCGCCCATGGTGTCGTGCTCGATGCGGAAGTCGTTCTCGATGATGCCGGTGTGGGTGCTCACTGCGTCGCGGTCCTTCTGTTCTGGCTGCCGATGGAGTCAGTGGTGGAGGTTCAGACCGAGCCCACGATCACGTCGGGAACTGCGCGGCCTTCGAGCAGGCGGTAGTTCGCGCCCACTACGGCAAGCGTACTCGCGGCGACGGCGTCGCTGATCAGCTCGGACGATTCGAGCAGCTCCGCGATCGTGTCGCGCAGGTGCTCGCGGCCGACATCCTGCGAGTCGATGCCCCCGCCGCCGGCCTCGACGCGGCGCACGGCCGGCACGATCTTGGTGATGAGGTGGGCGATGTGCGGGGGGAGCACCGGCGCGTCCTCGCCGACCGAGTCGATCGCGGCGAGCACGGCACCGCACTCATCGTGTCCCAGCACGACGATGAGGGGCACCTCGAGCACCCCGACCGCGTACTCGAGCGAGCCGATGACCGAGTCCGAGATGATCTGGCCCGCGTTGCGCACGACGAACAGGTCGCCGATGCCCTTGTCGAAGATGATCTCGGCCGCGAGCCGCGAATCGCTGCAGCCGAACAGGGCGGCGCTCGGCGTCTGCTTGGGGGCGACCTGGGTGCGACGCTCGACGTCCTGACGGGGATGCGCGGGCTCGCCCTTCACGAAGCGCTCATTGCCGCGCAGCATCTCCTGCCACGCCTTCGCCGGGGTGAGGCCGTCGGACATCAGCGCGCCCCCGCCTCGTCGGCGACGGCCGCGGCGAGCGACTCGAACTCCTCGTCCGACGCGGTGCCGTGCAGCACGATGGTGCTGCCGGCGAGCTCCGTGGACATCGAGAACGCGTGATTGCCGGGATCCTCCGCGTCCCTGCGGTCGTACGTGATCCAGTCCAGACCGGCGATGCGCACTGCCCCGGTCGCCGCGGATCCGTCGACGGCCTGCGACAGCCAGGTCGGGTTCGCCTCGAGACCCTGCTCGAGGGCGATGTACTGGGTCGAGGGCGTGATGAAGCCGATCGCCCAGGTGCGGATCCCGCCCGAGGTCTCCAGGCGCGCCGCGTTGGCGGTCCAGGTGTCGGGCAGCCCGGGGGCGAGCACGGCCTCACCGGATGCGGCGGCGAGGGACTGGTAGTCGACCGGGTCGCGGGGCGGCGGTGTCGGCCGCACGACGACGAACACGAGGAACAGCACGATGAGCAGCGAGGCCGCCGTCGCGACGACGAGGTTGAAGGCCGTCTGGTTGGATCGGCGCCGGGCCGAGGCGATCGCCTTGCGGTCCGCGGTCTCTTCGGGAGTCTCCGGACGTCCGAGTTCGGCGACGATCGCCGGTTCGCGCCGGGCCATCAGTCGGATGCCGCGGCACGCGCCGCGTCGGTGCTTGTCGTCGACCCCGCGGCACGCGCGGCGTCGAGCCGCGCTCGGGCGCCGACGAGCCACTCCTCGCAGCGCTGGGCGAGGGCCTCGCCGCGCTCCCACAGGGCGAGGGACTCCTCGAGGCTCGACGAACCCTGCTCGAGTTCGTTCACGACCTTGATGAGCTCGTCGCGGGCCTGCTCGTAGCTCAGCTCGCTCACGTCGGTGGACACGGCTCGATCCTACCTAAGCCTCATCGACCGTCGTCGCGAGCGTCCCCATCGCGACGGTGAGCCTGAGCCTCGTGCCGGCGGGGGCGTCGGCGGCCGCGCGCAGCGCGCTCCCGTCGGGCAGCTGGGCGATCGCGTAGCCGCGCTCGAGCGTGCGCCGGGGGGAGAGGGTGCGCAGCTGCGCGGTGAGTTCGGCGACCGCGGTGTGCGCGCGCTCGATCGTGCGGTCGACGAGTTCGCGGCTGCGCGCGACGTGCCGCAGCAGCTCGTCCGCGCGCGTGTCGACGAGCCAGCCGGGATTGGCGAGGGCCGGCCGGGTGCGCAGGGCTTCGATGCGGTCCACCTCGACGGCGATGCGCTGCGTGATGCGGGAGCGGATGCCGGCGCGCGCCTGCTGCACGCGCGCGAGCTCGTCCGCGACGTCCGGCACGACGCGCTTGGCGGCATCCGTCGGGGTGGACGCGCGCAGGTCGGCGACCTCGTCGAGCAGGGGTCGGTCGGCCTCGTGACCGATCGCGGAGACCAGCGGCGTGCGGCACGCGGCGGCGGCCCTCAGCAGGGCCTCATCGCTGAAGACGAGCAGGTTCTGGAAGTCGCCGCCGCCGCGCGCGATGATGATGACGTCGACCTCGGGGTCGTCGTCGAGCGCGCCGATCGCGCGGGTCACCTCTCCGGCCGCCCGGTCGCCCTGCACGGCGGTGTGGACGACGCGGAACTTCACGGCGGGCCAGCGCAACTGGGCGTTGCGCAGCACGTCCTTCTCGGCATCCGAGTCCTTGCCGGTGATGAGGCCGACGCAGCCGGGCAGGAAGGGCAGGGGCTGCTTGCGGTCGAACAG
>JBAQPI010000385.1:0-3693 GCA_049305635.1 Rhodoglobus sp.
TCGCCCCGGCCGAGCTGCACGCGCGCCAGGAGCAGTGGTATGCCGAGCAGGCGGCGAGCTTCCAGGACTACATCCGTCGGGTCAGGGGCGACGAGTCCTACGTCGCCGACACCGCATGGCCGGTGCGGCCGGCCGCCACCCCGAGCGCATACCAGGACACCCAGCCGATCCCGCCGCTGAAACCGCGGCCGAGCGACACGGTGCCGGTCATCGACATCTACGCGCCGATGCTGCCCGCCCTCGAGAGCCTCGAGCCATCACCGCGTCCGAGCGCCTACGCGAGTGCCCCGCCCCCGGCGCCGGCCAAACGCCCCTCCGTGCTGCGCGTCGCCGCCGGTATCGTCACCGACCCCGCGGGCCGCACGCTCGTGGTCCGCAAGCGCGGCACCACGATGTTCATGCAAGCCGGCGGCAAGATCGAGCCCGGTGAGAGCGCGCTGGATGCCCTGGCCCGCGAACTCCGCGACCAGATCGGCCTCGAACTCGACCCCGACCGCACCGAGTACCTCGGCAGCTTCCGCGCGGAGGCCTCCAACGAGCCGGACACGGTCATCCGGGCCGAGGTCTTCGCCCTCACGATCGGCTACGAGACGTACCGCCCCGCTGCCCAGATCGAGGAGCTGCTGTGGATCGAGAGCGTGGATGTCGGCGTCGAGCTCGCACCCCTCACGCGCGACACGATCCTGCCGCTGTGGGTCGAGCGCCGCTCGGCGCTGTTCTGAACCGCGCGGCTACTTGCCGTTCTTCTTGCCGAAGCCCGCGTAGCGCGAGTTGAACTTCTCGACACGACCAGCGGAGTCCATGATGCGCTGCTTGCCCGTGTAAAACGGGTGCGACTCCGAGGAGATCTCGACGTCGATGACCGGGTAGGTGGCGCCGTCGAGCTCGATGGTCTTGTCACTCGTCGCCGTCGAGCGGGTGAGGAAGGTCGCCCCGGACGCGAGGTCGCGGAACACGATCGAGGCGTACGTGGGGTGGATTTCGGACTTCATGGTGATTCCCTGATGGTGTGAGAACGAAGAGTGCGGGCCGTGGGCCAAGGATCGATCGTACCAGAGATCACGCGGCCCGCGCCGTGAATCTGCCGCCCTCGCTCGTGACGACGAGCGGAAGGTCGAAGGCGGCGCTGAGGTTCTCCGAGGTGAGCACCTCGGGGAGCAGTCCCGCCGCCGTGACCGCGCCGTCGGAGAGCAGCAGCGCGTGGGTGAAGCCCGGCGGGATCTCCTCGACGTGGTGGGTCACCATGATGATCGCCGGCGCCTCCTGGGCGCTCGCGAAGCCGCCGAGCAGTCCGACGAGTTCCTCCCGCGCACCCAGGTCGAGGCTCGCGGCCGGCTCGTCGAGTAGCAGCAGCTCGGGATCGGTCATGACCGAGCGGGCGATCTGCACCCGCTTCTGCTCGCCGTCGCTGAGGTCGCCGAACCGCCGATCCTCGAGGTGGCTGAGCTTCCACTCCGCGAGCACGCGCTGCGCGCGGCGCAGGTCGATCTCGTCGTAGTCCTCGTTCCAGCGGCCGGTCACCGAGTAGGCGGCGGTGAGCACGACATCGATGACGCGCTCGTCGCGCGGCACCCGCCGGGCCAGGGCCGTCGAGGCGAAGCCGATGCGCGGGCGCAGGTCGAACACGTCGATCCTGCCGAGCGCATCCTCGAGGATCTGCACGGTGCCGCTCGAGGGGTGGATCTGCGCGGCCGCGAGCTGCAGCAGCGTCGTCTTGCCCGCTCCGTTCGGGCCGAGGATGACCCAGCGCTCGGCCGCATCGACCGACCAGGAGATCGACTTGAGAATGCTGTTGCCGTCGCGCACGACGGACACGTCGGAGAACTGGAGCACGCTGGCCATGGTGCATCCAGCCTAGGCGCTGCCGAACCTCAGGCGAGCGCGTCGTAGATCTGCCGGGTGCGTGTCGCGATGCTCGTCCAGCTGAAGTCGGACTCGGCCCGTGCGCGGCCCGCCTCGCCCATGCGGCGCGCCGCGGCCGGGTCGTTCACGACCTCCGTGAGAATCGCCGCGAGGTCCGCGACGAAGCGCTCCGGGTCCAGCGGCGTGCCGGTGCCGTCATCGACCTGTTCGATCGGCACGAGGCGTCCCGTGACACCATCGACGACCACCTCGGGGATGCCGCCGGTGGCGGTGCCGACCACGGCCGCACCGCAGGCCATCGCCTCGAGGTTCACGATGCCGAGCGGTTCGTACACCGAGGGGCACACGAAGGTGGTGGCCTGGGTGAGCACGGCGGAGAGCTCGTGCTGGCTGAGCATGCGGTCGATCCAGACGACCCCGGTGCGCTCCGCCTGCAGCGCCCGCACGCCCGCCTCGACCTCGGCGAGGATCTCGGGCGTGTCCGGGGCACCGGCGCACAGCACGAGCTGCACCTCGGGTGGCAGCAGGGCGGCCGCGCGCAGCAGGTACGGCAGGCCCTTCTGCCGGGTGATGCGACCGACGAACACCACCGAAGGGCGAGTCGGGTCGATGCCGAGGCCGCGCACGAGTTCGGGGTCGTCGACGGCGTGCCAGCGCTGGAGGTCGATGCCGTTGTGCACGACGTGCACGCGCTGCGCGTCGAGCCAGGGATAGCTGCGCAGGATGTCGCGTCGCATCCCGTCCGAGACGGCGATGATCGCTGCCGCGCCCGCGAAGGCGGTCGCCTCGATCCAGCTCGAGACCCGGTACCCGCCGCCGAGCTGCTCCGCCTTCCACGGTCGCAGCGGCTCGAGGCTGTGCGCGGTGATGACATGCGGGATGCCGTGCAGCAGCGAGGCGAGGTGGCCGGCGGCGTTCGCGTACCAGGTGTGCGAGTGCACGAGGTCCGCTCCCGCGACGTCCTGCGCGATCTGCAGATCCACGCCGAGCGTCTGCAACGCCGGATTGGTCTCGGTGAGGCCGGGCGGCACGAGGTAGGCGTGCACATCGACCTCGTCCCGCGGCATCCCGAAGCACCTGACCACGATCTCCACCTCGGTGCGCAGCGCCCGGACCAACTCTGCGACGTGCACCCCGGCACCGCCGTACACCTCCGGCGGGTACTCGCGGCTGATCAGGTCGACTCTCATTCTTCGACGTTAGTACAGCCGGTCGCCACGTCCCGCGACGTGCCCGCGTCTAGGCTGTCGACATGCCATCGAAGAAGATCTTCGGAATCGTCCTGGCGGGGGGCGAAGGCAAGCGGCTCATGCCATTGACGGCAGACCGCGCCAAGCCCGCGGTGCCGTTCGGCGGGGGCTATCGGCTGATCGATTTCGCCCTGAGCAACCTCATCAACTCGGGCTTGCGCCAGGTCGTCGTGCTGACCCAGTACAAATCCCATAGCCTCGACCGCCATATCACCCAGACCTGGCGCCTGAGCGGGCTGTTGAACTCCTACGTGGCGTCCGTGCCGGCTCAGCAGCGACTCGGCAAGCGCTGGTTCAGCGGCTCCGCGGACGCGATCCTGCAGAGCCTCAACCTGCTGCGCGACGAGAAGCCCGACATCGTCGTGGTCGTCGGCGCCGACCACGTGTACCGCATGGATTTCAACGACATGATCGACGCGCATGTGGAATCCGGCCTCGGCATCACCGTCGCGGCGATCCGGCAGCCGAGTGCCCTCGCCGAGCAGTTCGGGGTGATCGAGCTCGACCCGGCCGATCCGAATCGCATCGCCGCCTTCCACGAGAAGCCGAAGAAGGCAGCGGGACTCCCCGACTCCCCCGG
>JBAQPI010000386.1:0-2656 GCA_049305635.1 Rhodoglobus sp.
GGAGGGTCGCGGTCCATCCCAGGTTCGAGGCCTTGTGGCGGTCGCTGAGTTCGACCCCCAATAACAGGTCGTCGTGGTCGTAGTCGGGCTCACGGACCAGGTCGATCGTGAGCGTCGCCGTCCCGATGTCGGCCTCGCCGGGCTTCGGATGTGGGATCGTGATCGCGGCCTCTCCCCCGCCGACGACGGATTCGAGCGCCGACAGCGTCGCGGCTTGGAGCGACAACTCCCACTGCACCATGAGCGCGGCTGCCACTTCCCTCCGAAGTTGGAGCCGGTCGGCGTCGGTCGGCAGCCATGACCCGGTCGCGCCGGATTTGTCCGCGCGCTTGACCTGCTCGTAGAAGTCGTCGCGGTCCTTGTGCTCGCCTTTCGCGAGCCCCGCGGCGACGAGCCATGGCTGCGCGGTCGCCTGATCGACCCAGACGCCCCCGCGCCATTGGCTCGTGCCGATCTCCAGCAACGGAATCGATCGACTGCTCTTGATCGCACCGTCGTGGTGATCGTCGGCTGGGTCGGCGCCGAAGGCCTCGGCCGTCTTCCGGATGATGGGATGGCCGATCTCGCTCAGTGGTGAGTGCGCGTCGAGGCCGTCCTGCGGAACGGCAATGCCGAGGTCTTCACGCAATACGCGAAGTGTCGGACGACCACGGCGGGGAACACTCACTGAGCCAGTATGCCGAGCACCGCTGACGCGGCCCGCGCGCCACGCACGGCCCGCGTCAGCGAGAGTTCACAGCAGTTCAGCGAGTTCGTCGATGGCGGCGTTCTCGATCTGTTGCTGGCGCGCGAATCGCTCGGCGAGCTCGCGGCGGTCACGCTGACGTCGCTGCTCGAACGCGAACAGCGCAGCGGCAGGGATACGACGGTCACGACCGACGCGATCGTGTTCGATCTCGCCGCGATCGAGAAGCTTGTAGAGGTGCGTGCGGCTCATTCCGAGGCGCTCGGCGGCTTCGTTCGGAGTGAACGTCTCGCTCGGGTCGAGCGCAGCGATCTGCGCACCGTCGAGGATGTAGCCGTAAATCGCATGCACGACATCGCGCAGTTCCGGCGAGATGCCAGCGGCAGCGTTCTCAAGCTGCGCGAACTGATCAACGGAGACACTGGACGTGTCGATGGTCTGCATTGGGTGCTCCTTGGGTCATCGCGCCATACGCAGATGCAACAGGTGGCGCAGATGTCACAGATGACACTACGCGGTCGGCACCCGCGCGTCAACCTCCAGCGGATCGGCCGCGCTGCGGGCCCGTGCAGTCAAGGGACGAATGCCTACACCCTGGCACCGCCGACGACCGACGCGGCGTACTCCAGCGCGGCGAGCACATCGTCACGGGTGAGTTCGACGTACTGCCGAGCAACTCGTCGATGGTCTCCCCCGCGGAGAGCAGCTCCAGGATGACCTGCACGGTGACGCGAGTGCCGCGGATACGCGGCTTGCCGTGCATAATCTCCGGTTCGACGGCGATCCGGTCGAGGCGGCTGGCGACGGCGGTCATGCTTTCAGGTTCCCACGTCCGGCGTCGTTTCCGCCTGATCCGGCCCAGGCGACTCCTCTGTCTGTCGCTGACGGCGGGTCTCCAGGAATCGTTCGACGCGCTCGGTCCGGACGTACCCCTCCGGCACCACGCGCCCTTCGAGGGCCATCGATGCCCGAGTGGCGCGTTCGACAGCGCGGCGAATCATCTTGGGTGTGAGGTCCTTCTTTCGCACTCCCTCGCCATCGCTCATCGCCGAGCCCCGATCGGCAGATCGGGGAAGAACACGTCGCGGACCAGCGCACGGGCAGCAGGGGTCGGAATGCGCTTCCACGCGCTCTCCTCGGTCGCGGCGTCCCGCGGGCCGACGGCGCCGATCGCCCACCACAGCGGGTTCCACACGTCGAAAACGTCCCGTCGCACGATAGGGCTGCCGTCGCTGTGGCCCCAGGCCATCTCGTTCATCGTTCGGGCGATGGCGTCCTCGTCGAGGCGGCCCCTGGTGGTGGCGAGGTGGACGAGCAGCAGGGTCGCGCAGGTCTCGTCGAAGGCGACGCGCGTCGGCACGATTCGCCCGGTGAGGTGCCGCCAGAGCCTGGCAGGGTCGTCCCGAAGGTGCTTTCCGACCTTGGTCGCATGGAGAGCTCCCTTCGCCTTCCGCAACAACCCCACCGCCTGAAGGTGCTCGCGGAAGTGCTGTACCGGTTGAACGTGGACCTCGGTGGTGACGTGGTGAACCCAGCCGACCATTGACGGCAGGATCGCTGCGAGTTCTTTCACGTCGGCGGGCCGAAGGTAGCCCGCAGCGGTCAGGGGGAGACCTGTGTCGCCGACTCGGCGGAGGAGCCATAAATGCGCCGCGAGCACGCGCTCCAACTCGTCCCCGGTCGGCGTCGGGGGCGTCGTGGTGACCAGCTCGGAGATGCGGTCGGCGAATGGCTGCTGCAACGCGGAGTCGTACAACCCGCTGAGGATCACCCCCAGCCGTGGATCGAGCGTCTGGCGGACGTGCCGGATCTCGCGGACCTCCTCTGGACGGACGCCCGGCGGGAAGCGCGGCAGCTCGCCGCCTAGCGGTCGGCCGAAGGCGTCGGTCATGCCGAGCAGCTCTTGGTCACGTTGCGGTCACCTCGTCAGGACTCTTGCGGTACGTCGTTCGCGCCCGGAGCGTCCTCGGC
>JBAQPI010000387.1:0-4649 GCA_049305635.1 Rhodoglobus sp.
TGCGTGCTCAACGGGCTCGCCGCCGCGAGCGGGGTGATCGGGTCGCTGGACCGCATCACGCGCGTCGTCAAGGTCGTCGGGTTCGTGGCATCCGACCCCTCCTTCACCGGCCAGCCTGGCGTCATCAACGGCGCGTCCGAACTGCTCGGCGAGATCTTCGGCGAGGCGGGCCAGCACGCCCGCAGCGCGGTCGGCGTGGCCGTGCTGCCGCTCGACGCGCCCGTCGAGGTCGAGTTCGTCTTCGAGTTCGCCTAGTTCGCGCCGCCCGCGCCGCCGGCGCCTCACCCGCCCGGTGCCCACGTCCACGTGGGTGCCTCGCCGCCGCACGGGTGCCTCGCCGCCGCTCCGCGTTCTGCATAACTCCTGCAATTCTCCCCTCGCGTGCTGAGCGGGCCGCGGAATAGCGGGGACGCCGCCACCCGGTCAATGGCACAGCAGGAGATATGCAGACCGCTCGGTACCGGCCGGCACAGCAGGAGTTATGCAGACCGCTCGGTACCGGCCGGGACAGCGCAGGCCGGGAGAGCGCAGGGGGCAGGACGGCGGAATGGCTTTCGCCCGGCGAAATGGCGCGAAGCAGGGTGCGCTCAGCCGGCGGTCGGCAGCGTGGCGATCGCCTCGCCGCGCAGGGCCGCGCGCATCGCGATGCGGTCGTCCCACGGGTACTCCGTGGTGCCGAAGGCCATGCTCTGCTCGTGACCCTTGCCGCACGCGATCACGAGGTCGCCGTCTCGAGCCTGGCGGCACGCGAACAGGAGCGCCTCGCCCCGGTCCGGGATGCGGTGGAACGTCGCGCCCTCCACCCCGCCTGCCGCGGTCGCCGCGTGCGCCATCGCCTCGAGGATCCCGTCGAGCGACTCGGTGCGCGGATCCTCCGCCGTGAACACCGAGACGTCGGCCGCGCGAATGGCGACCTTGGCCATGAGAGCGCGCTTCTCGCGGTCGCGCAGGCCGGCGCTGCCGAAGACGACGATGAGCCGCCCCTCGCCCTCGAGCAGCTGGCGGCAGGTCCCCAGCACGGCGGCCAGCGAGTTCGGGGTGTGCGCGAAGTCCACGATCGCGGTGAAGGCCTGGCCCTCGTCGAGGCGCTCGAGGCGTCCCTCGATCGAGGGAACCGCATCCAGCCCGCGCTGGATCGCGTCCGGCTCGAAGCCGAAGGCCCGGCCGAGGGCGATCGCCGCGAGCACGTTGGCGAGGTTGAACCGGCCGATGAGTGCCGTGCGGTAGCGATGACCGTCGAGGGTGAAGGAGGTGCCGGAGGCTTCGAACACGGGGTCCGTGACGTCGGTGATGCTGTAGCGCGTCACCTCGGCGTCGGGCGCGAGGGCGGCGTAGTGCTCGCCGGCCGGGTCATCCGCGTTGACGACGACGATGCCGCGCGCGACGCGCCGGAACAGGATGCCCTTCGCGTCCCGGTACGCCTCGAACGCCCCGTGGTAGTCGAGGTGCTCGTGCGTGAGGTTGGTCATGACGGCGGCGTCGACCTCCACGCCGTTGAGGCGCCCCTGGGCGAGGCCGTGACTGGTCATCTCCACGACGCAGTGGGTGAGCCCGTTGTGCACCATGCGCGCGAGCAGCTCCTGCACCTGGGGGGCGCCGGGGGTGGTCACGTGCAGGCCGACGTCGGTGGTGGCATCCCCGGTGTCGGCGTTGAGGGTCGTCATGAGGCCCACGCGGCGGCCGAGCCCGGCCTCGAGCACGGCGCGCACGAGCGTCGACGTCGTCGTCTTGCCGTCGGTGCCGGTGACGCCGACGATCGTCAGTCGACTCGACGGGTTGCCGTGGTACGCCGCGGCGAGGTAACCGATGGCCTGCTGGGCGTCGTCGACCCGCGCGTAGGGCACGGTGAGTTCCAGCTCGTGTTCGCCGACGATCGCGACCGCACCGGCCTCGATCGCGGCGGGGATGAAGTCGTGGCCGTCCCGGCCGAGGCCCACGCGGGCGACGAACACGCCGCCCGGCAGCACCTGGCCGTGCGCCTCGACGACCGGAGCGGTCACCTCGGTGTCGCCGTCCACCCCGAGCAGGGAGCCCCCTGGCAGGGCGGCGAGCAGGGTCGAGAAGCGAGCCGCCATGATGCAGCCAGTGTACGGGGCGCGGTGGTGGCGACTACTGCAGCTTGTCGCCGATGATCTGCATGACCGAGGTGTCGGCGAGCGTCGTCGTGTCCCCGATCTCGCGGCCCTCGGCGACATCCTGCAGCAGGCGCCGCATGATCTTGCCCGAGCGGGTCTTGGGCAGTTCGGCGACGACGAAGATCTCGCGCGGTCTTGCGATGGCCCCGATCGCGGCGGCCACGTGAGCGCGCAGCACCGTCGAGGCCTCCTCCGCGGTCTCGACATCGGTCTGGTTCGCCTTGAGGATCACGAACGCGACCACGGCCTGCCCGGTCGCCTCGTCGGCTGCACCGACGACCGCGGCCTCGGCGACCATGTGGTGCGAGACGAGGGCGGACTCGATCTCCTGCGTCGACAGGCGGTGTCCCGAGACGTTCATGACATCGTCGACGCGACCGAGCAGCACGATGTCGCCGTCCTTGTCGACGTGGGCGCCGTCGCCGGCGAAGTACTTCCACACGCCGTCCTTCTCCGCCGTGGCCGGCACCGAGAACCTCGACCAGTAGGTCTCGAGGTAGCGCTCGGGGTCGCCCCAGATGCCGCGCAGCATCGCCGGCCACGGCTCGCTCACCACGAGCAGGCCGCCCTGCGGCGGGTCGATGCGGGTGCCCTCGTCGTCGAGGATGTCGATGCGGATGCCCGGTATCGGCACCTGCGCCGAGCCCGGCTTGAGCGTCGTCAGGCCCGGCAGCGCGCTGATCATGATGCCGCCGGTCTCGGTCTGCCACCAGGTGTCGACGATCGGCGCGGTGTCGGCCCCGATGACCTCGCGGTACCACATCCACGCCTCGGGGTTGATGGGCTCGCCGACGGAGCCGAGCACGCGCAGGCTCGACAGGTCGAAGCCCTGCGGGATCTGACGGCCGAGCTTCATGAAGGAGCGGATCGCGGTGGGCGCGGTGTAGAAGATGCTCACCCCGTACTTCTGGATGATCTCCCACCAGCGGCCGGGGTGCGGCGTGTCCGGGGTCCCCTCGTACATGACCTGGGTCGCGCCGTTGGCCAGCGGGCCGTAGATCACGTAGCTGTGCCCCGTGATCCAGCCGACATCGGCGGTGCACCAGTACACGTCGGTCTCCGGGTGCAGGTCGAAGACGTTCTTGTGCGTGAACGCGGCCTGTGCGAGGTAGCCGCCGCTGGTGTGCAGGATGCCCTTCGGCCGCCCCGTGGTGCCGGAGGTGTACAGGATGAACAGCGGGTTCTCCGCCTCGAAGCCCTGCGCCTCGTGCTCGGCCTCGGCCTCGGCGAGTGCCTCGTGCCACCAGAGGTCGCGGCCGTGTCTCCACTCGACCTCGTTCTCGCCGCGCTTGACGACGAGCACGTGCTCGACGGTGGAGTCGCCGGCGGCGAGCGCGGCATCCACGGCGGTCTTCAGCGGGAAGACCTTGCCCTTGCGCCAGCCGCCGTCGGCGGTGATGACCACCTTGGCCTCGGCGTCGTCGATGCGGCTGCGCAGGCTTTCGGCGCTGAAGCCGCCGAACACGACCGAGTGCACCGCGCCGAGGCGCGCGACGGCGAGCATGGCGATCGCGGCCTCCGGCACCACGGGCAGGTAGATCGCGACCCGGTCGCCCTGACCGACGCCGAGGGCGGCGAGCGCGTTCGCGGCGCGCTTCACCTCGGCGGTGAGCTCGGCGTAGCTGATCGAGCGGGAGTCGCCCGGCTCGCCCTCCCAGTGGATGGCGACGCGGTCGCCGTTGCCGGCGAGCACGTGACGGTCGAGGCAGTTGTAGGCGACGTTGAGCTCCCCGTCGGCGAACCAGCGCGCGAATGGCGCGTTCGACCAGTCGAGCACTTCGGTGAAGGGCTTGTGCCAGTGCACGTACTCCCGTGCGACATCGGCCCAGAACCCCAGCCGGTCGGCCTTCGCGGCCTCGTAGAGGGCGGGGGAGGCGACCGAGGCGGCGGCGAACTCGGCCGTCGGGGGGAAGTGGCGCGTCTCGGTGAAGAGGCTGTCAATCGAGTGAGCGGACATCGCAAGTTCCTTGTCGATCTCATGCGGTAGCCAGATCCCGCGAGCGGCGTGCAGGTGTTGACTCCGTATCCTAGAACCTCCCATTGACCTCCGGGGCGACGGCGATAGACTGAGGGCGTCATGCGCGAGTGTGACGAGCGACCCGAGTGATTCCCCCCAATCCCGGCGTCGCTGTGGCGGCGCCTGTTCCCCCCAATAGGCGCCGCCCCTCTCTGTTTCAACAGCCTGTTTGACGCGGCCCCGTCCGGTGCTCCGCCGCGCGTACCGTGCCGTCATGCAACCGTTCGTCGCGCAGCGACCGGGAGTGGATGCCGCGGCTCGTCTGGGGGGTCGCCCTAGACTCCTCTCTGTGGAGTTCACCCGCTCATTCCAGGCCGCCGTCGGCGACGCCGTCCGCGACCGCTACGAACTCCTCGAAGTCCGCAACGCGGCGGCGATTCTCCAGGCCACCAACCCTGCGCGCATGGCTCAGGTCGAGGACGTGCTCAACGGCTTCTCGGTGCTGACCACCGACCTATTGACCCAGGGTGGGCAGGAGACTGCGCTGGCCGCACGAC
>JBAQPI010000388.1:0-3259 GCA_049305635.1 Rhodoglobus sp.
CCCCAGCGATACGCACGATCTCGGCGACGGGCTGCACGGTACCGACCTCGTTGTTGGCCAGCAGGGTGGTCACGAGCGCGACGTCGTCGCCCATCGCGGCCTGAAGCGCGGCGAGGTCCATGCGGCCGAACTCGTCGACGGGGATCCAGTCGATGACGGCGTCCTCGTGCCGCTCGAGCCACTCGAGCGCGTCGATGGTGGCGTGATGCTCGGCGCGGGTGGAGAGGATGCGCGGCCTGATGATCGAGCGCGCCGAGATCCGGCGCGAGGTCTCGGCCGGCTCGACCACAGGATTCCGCTGCCAGAACATCCCCTTGAGCGCGAGGTTGATGGACTCCGTGCCGCCCGAGGTGAACGTCACTTGGACGGGGTCGACGCCGAGAGCGGAGGCGACGGTCTCGCGGGCGGTTTCGAGCATCCCCTTCGCCGCCTGGCCCGAGGAGTGGATCGACGACGGGTTGCCGACCACCCCGAGCGCGGCCACGTACTCGGCGAGCACCTCGGGTCGCATCGGCGTCGTCGCCGCGTGGTCGAGGTAGATGGCCATGGTACAAGCATGACGCACGCGCTCAGTACGCTGGTATGCATGCCCGACCCGGACCCGCTCGCCGATCTCGGCGTGCGCCTCGGCCCGAAGGGCGGGGAACTGCGCGTGTGGTCGGCGAGCGCGACCGCGATGGAACTGTGTCTCTTCGACGACCGCGACCTGAACTGGGTCGCCAGGACCCTTCCCCTGGCCAAGGGCTCCGGCGACGTCTGGAGCGTGAGCTCCAGACTGCTCGCGCCGGGGGTGAAGTACTCGCTGCGCGCCGACGGGCCCACCGAGCCCGGCCACGCCTTCGATCCCAAGCTGCACCTCATCGACCCGTACGCTCGCGGCCTGTGGCGCACCAGCAACGGCGAGTTCCGCGCCTATGTGCAGGAGCCGGACACCTTCGACTGGGGCGGGGTGCGCAAGCCCGGCATCCCGATGGACCACACCGTGCTCTACGAGGCGCACGCGAAGGGCCTCACCAAGCTCAATCCGAACCTGCCCGAGGAGCTGCGCGGCACCTACGCCGGGCTCGCGCATCCGTCAACTCTCGACTATCTCATCCAGCTCGGAGTCACGACGATCGAGTTGCTGCCGGTGCAGCAGTTCGTGAGCGAGCAGCGGCTCATCAAGCAGGGCCTGACCAACTACTGGGGCTACAACACCCTGAACTTCTTCACCCCGCACGGCGCCTACGCGACCCGCGAGGCGCAGTCCGGCGGGGTCGGGGCGGTGCTGCGCGAGTTCAAGGGCATGGTCAGGCTCCTGCACGAGGCCGGGCTCGAGGTCGTGCTCGACGTGGTCTACAACCACACCGCCGAGGAAGGCCTCGGCGGGCCGACCACCTCGCTGCGCGGCCTCGACAACAAGCACTACTACCGGCAGACCGCCGACGGCGAATACGTGGATGTCACGGGCTGCGGCAACTCCGTGAACACCGCCACGCCCGCCGCCGCCAGGCTCATCCTCGACTCGCTACGGTACTGGGCGAACGAGGTGCAGGTGGACGGCTTCCGCTTCGACCTCGCTGCGACCCTCGGGCGGGACGCGAAGAACGAGTTCCGCACCGAGCACCCGCTGCTGACCGCGATCCGCGACGATCCCGGCCTGCGTGGCGTGAAGATCATCGCCGAACCCTGGGATGTGGGCATGGGCGGCTGGCAGGTCGGCAAGTTCCCGGGCGGCTGGACCGAGTGGAACGACGGCTATCGCGATCGGGGCCGTGACTTCTGGCTCACCGACATCGACGCCGACCGCACGGGCGGCACCGCACCCAATGGGATCGGCTCGCTCGCGCGACGGCTCACCGGCTCCGCGCACGTGTTCTCGCAGGAACGCGGGCCGCTCGCCTCGCTCAACTTCATCACCGCCCACGACGGCTTCACGATGGCCGACCTCACCGCGTACAACCAGAAGCACAACCTCGGCAACGGCGAGAACAACCGCGACGGCACCGACAACAACCACTCCTTCAACCACGGTGTGGAGGGTCCGACCTCCGACGAGACCGTGCTCGGGGTGCGGCGCAAGGCCATGCGCAACCTGTTGGGGACACTGCTGCTGAGCGCCGGCATCCCGATGATCACGGCGGGCGACGAGTTCGGTCGCAGCCAGCGCGGCAACAACAACGCCTACTGCCACGACAGCGAGCTGACCTGGCTGCCGTGGGAGCACGAGGCCTGGCAGGACGACCTGCTCGCCGTCACACGACAACTGATCGCGCTGCGACGGGAAAACCCGGCGCTGCGACCGGTGCGCTACGGCAGATGGGGCGAGACGGTGCCCAGCGCCACCCAGATGGACTGGTACAACAAGCAGGGCATGGCCATGTCGGTGGAGGACTGGGACTCGCCCGAGGAGCGCACCCTGCAGTACCTCGCGGCCTCGACGCCGGAGTTCGAGGCGTTGAACCGCATCCTGCTCGTCGTGCATGGGCTCGAGCAGGGCGTGACGGTGACGCTGCCGGAGCACGAGGGCGTCGGCGCGTACACGCTGCTGTGGGACTCCAGCGATCCGGACGGCGGTGGTGGCGGCGAGCACGGGCCGGGCAGCGAGCTGGCGGTCGCGGGCACCTCGATGGTGTTGCTCCGTGCGCACTGAGATGCCCTCGGCGGCACCGTCGCCCGCACGCCGCCGCGCTTCGGTGGTGGTGCCGTGACCACGACCCAGGCGACGCTCGCGCTCACGTCTGCCGGCATCCCCTTCACCGCGCACGCCTACGAGCACGACCCCGCCAACACCGACTTCGGCCGCGAGGCGGCGAGCGCCCTGGGGCTCAACCCGGAGCGCGTGTTCAAGACACTCCTGGCCGAGCTCGACGGCGAACTCGTGGTCGGCATCGTGCCGGTCACCGGCAAGCTCGACCTCAAGGCGCTCGCCGCCGCCCTCGGTGGCAAGAAGGCCGAGATGGCCGACCCACGCATCGCGGAGAAGCGCACGGGCTACGTCGTGGGCGGCATCAGTCCGATCGGCCAGAAGTCCCGGCACCGCACCGTGCTCGACGAGACCGCCGGACTCTGGGACACGGTCTACGTCTCGGGCGGCCGCCGCGGCTTCGACCTCGAACTCGCGCCCGCCGACCTCGTGGCGGTCACCGGTGCCGTGCTCGCCGACATCGCCCGCTGAGCGGCCGCACTCCTGCAGCGCCGGCGCCTCGATGCGCGGATCAGGACTTCCGGCGAGCCACGCCGTCTTCGTGCGGAGAACCACGGCGTGGCTCGCCAGAAG
>JBAQPI010000389.1:0-5448 GCA_049305635.1 Rhodoglobus sp.
GTCGTGACCTTGATTGCCTGGACAACTTCGGCGGCGAGATATCCAAACGAAGGACGCCTCTAGATTGTCCGCGCCCCTCGCGTGGGCGAGCATGCGGTATCGGCGTGGTGCGACGTCACCATGCGGCCCAGCGGCTGAATCACATTCCTATACCCCCTTGGGTATAGGGTGATTCGCAGCACGCACATTGGAGACAAGCATGACCTACGCCCACACGGTGACGCTCGCGATCCCCTTCGAGGAGGCTGTGACACGCACGCGTGAGCTTCTCGCCGAACAGGGTTTCGGCGTGCTCACGGAGATCGACATCCATGCGACCTTCGGGGCCAAGCTGGGCGCCGAGAGCGCCGCGGCGGTGGGGGACTACGTGATTCTGGGTGCCTGCAACCCGACACTGTCCGAGCGATCCATCACGGCCGAGCCGACCATCGGCGTGCTGCTCCCGTGCAACGTGGTGGTGCGGCGCGCACCCGGTGCGACCGAGACGACGGTCCAGACGATCGACCCGCAGACCATGGTGCAGCTCACCGGGTCGCCGAAGATCAAGGAGGTCGCCGACGAGGTGGACTCCCGCCTGCGCAAGGTGCTGGCCGGCCTGGCGCCCTCCGCCGCGTAGTCGGCGGGGCGGCGGGTTCTACCCGGCCGCCCGCTTCACCAGCTCCGCGATCCGCGCCTCATCCGCCTTCGTCAGTTCGGTGAGCGCGAACGAGGTCGGCCACATCGCGCCGTCATCGAGGTGCGCCGTGTCCTGGAACCCCAGGGTCGCATATCGCGCCTTGAACTTGTCCGCGGACTGGAAGAAGACGACGACCTTGCCGTCCCTCGCATAGGCGGGCATGCCGTACCAGGTCTTCGGGTCGAGCTGCGGCGCCAGCTCCGACACGATCTCGTGGATGCGCTGGGCCATCACGCGATCCGGCTCGGGCATCTCGGCGATCTTCGCGAGCAGGTCGGCCTCACCATCGGCTCTCTTCGCGCCACTGCGAGCGGCCGCCTTCAGTTCTTTCGCGCGCTCCTTCATGGCGGCGCGTTCGTCATCCGTGAATCCGTCGCCTGCGGTGCTCGCGTTGCTCATCGTGGGTTCCTCTCGTGCTGCCTGCTCTGCCGACCCTAACCCTAGGCAGCCGCCGACGGCATCCGCTTCTTCGAAGCTGCTCGATGTCGCGAGAATCACTCAGTGCGTGTGCGGACCCGTGGATGCCGCAGCCGTCGTCACCGTGCGGATCACCATGTCGTCCAGGTTGGGCAGGGCATGCCCGAGCTCGTGCTCGGCCTCGTGCACGATCGCCTCGGCGGATGACAGCGTGCCGTCGGCGACCTGGATGGTCGCGCTGCCCTGCAGGCGATGGCCCACCCAGCGCAACTGGAGCCTGGGCACGGCGATGACGCCGGGAGTGGAGCGCAGGGCCGCCTCGGCACGGTCGACGAGCGCGGGCTCGATGCGATCCATGAGGCGCCCGCCGATGCTGCGCACGGTGCCCAGCAGCAGCACGATGATCGCGGCGGAGATCAGCAGGCCGACGATCGGGTCGGCGAGCGGGAAACCGAGCATGACGCCGATGGCGCCGAACACGACCGCGAGCGAGGTGAAGCCGTCGGTGCGGGCGTGCACGCCGTCGGCGACGAGCGCCGCCGAGCCGATGCGCCGCCCGACCCGGATGCGGTAGACCGCGACCGCCTCGTTGCCGACGAAGCCGATGACACCCGCGGCGAGCACCCACCACCGGTTGTCCAGCGGCTGCGGATGAATGAGGCGGTCGATCGACTGCCAGGCCGCGACGATCGCCGACAGGGCCACCACCACGACGATGAACAGTCCGGCGAGATCCTCGGCGCGACCGAAACCGTAGGTGTAGCGACGGGTGGCGGCGCGGCGGCCGAGCACGAAGGCGATCCACAGCGGCACGGCGGTGAGGGCATCCGAGAAATTGTGGATGGTGTCGGCCAGCAGGGCGACCGAGCCGCTGAAGATCACGACGATCACCTGCAGCACGGTCGTGGCGAGCAGGATCACGAGGCTGATTTTGACCGCGCGCACGCCCTCCTTGCTGGCCTCGAGCGCGTCGTCGATCGAGTCGGACGCGTCGTGGCTGTGCGGCACGAAGACGCCGTGCAGGAAGCCCCTCAGCCCGGTCGGGTGGCTGTGCTCGTGCTCGCCGTGCTCGCCGTGCGGGTGGTCGTGCGGGTGGCTCATGCGGGATCCTTCGGCTCGAGGTGGCGGGGTGCGCGGTCGAGGGAGTGCTCGGCCTGGTGGATGGCGTCGGTGACGAGTCGGCTGGCGTGCTCGTTCTCGAGCCGGTAGAACACGCGCGTGCCCTCCTGGCGGGTCGAGACGATCCTCGCCAGGCGCAGCTTCGCGAGATGCTGGGAGACCGCGGCGGGGGACTTGTCGACCAGCTCGGCGAGGCGGTTCACCGACTGCTCGCCGTCGCGCATCGCGAGGATCAGACGGATGCGGGTGGCATCCGCGAGCATCCCGAAGATCTCCACGGCGAGTTCGACGTACGGGCTCTCCGTGGTGACCTGCATATCTGCATTCATACGCAGATACTTGCAGAGAGATTCGCGACTGTCGAGTCTGGCCATCCGCACTCGAAGGATCTATGATTGAAATAGGCACCAATACAAGGTGGTAAGCAGTTAATGACTGAAAACAGCCGTATTACGCTCGACGAGTGGGAGTCCCAGCTCGGCGGGGCCGTGCGCCAACTGCGCATCGACAACGACCTGTCGCAGGCCGAACTCGCCGAGCGCGCCAACGTGTCGCGTTCTGCCGTCGCCGATCTCGAGAACGGCCGGGGCAGCCGCCTCGCCACCCTGCTCGCGGTGCTCCGCTCGCTCGAGCGCACCGATGTGTTCGACGCCGTCATGCCGCCGAAGGCCCCGACGCCGATGCAGCTGCTCGCGGCATCCCGGGGACAGCGGATGCCGCAGCGCCGCCGCCGGGTGCGTCCCTGATGGCCTACACCCCCGCGACCGTCGTCGAGGTGCGTGCCTGGGGCCGCACGGTCGGTGCGGTGAGCGGCACACCGGGCGACTACACCTTCGAATACGCTCCCGAATGGCGTCGTGGGGGTCTGGAGCTGAGCCCCCTGCTGATGCCCCGCGGGCGTCGCGGGTTGTTCCGCTTTCCCCGGCTGGGTCGCGAGACCTTCTACGGGCTCCCGCCGATGCTCGCGGACGCGCTGCCGGACAGGTTCGGCAACAGCGTCATCGACGCCTGGATGGCGACCCAGGGCATCAGCCGGGCCGACCTGACCCCGTTGGACCGACTCACCTACATCGGCAGCCGTGCGATGGGCGCGCTCGAGTTCGTGCCGGACACAGGCCCAGGGATGCCGGACCCGACCGCCCTCGATCTCGCCGAGCTCACCGAGGCGGCCCGGGCCGTCGTCGCCGGCACGCTCGGCACCGAACACGAGGCGCGCAGCGCGCTCGCCCAGATCATCTCGGTCGGCACCTCCGCGGGCGGTGCGAGGCCCAAGGCGGTCGTCAACATCGACGACGCGACCGGAGTCATCACACCCGGCCACGACCTGCCCGGCCCGGGGGAGCAGGCATGGCTGCTCAAGTTCGATGGCGTCGGCGCCGACCACCAGCTCGGTCAGTCCCAGCGGTACACCCGCATCGAGTACGCCTACTCGAACATGGCGCGTGCCGCAGGCATCGACTTTCCAGAGACCCGACTGCTGCCCGAGAACGGGCGCGCCCACTTCCTCACCCGGCGGTTCGATCGGGTGGCGGGCCGCCGCATCCACATGCAGTCCCTGTGCGGGCTGGCCGCCGTCGACTTCAACCTGATTGCCACCAACGACTACGCGCAGTTGTTCACGGCGATCGACGACCTGGGGCTGGGCGCGGATGCCCGCACCGAGGCCTTCCGCCGCATGACGTTCAACGTGGCCGCTGCCAACCACGACGACCACTCCAAGAACACCGCGTTCCTGCTCCCGGAGGGCGGCGCATGGTCGCTCGCCCCGGCCTTCGACATGACCTACGCCCACGACGCCGCGAGCGCGTGGCTCGACCAGCATCTGATGGGGGTCAGCGGCAAGTTCAGCGACATCGACCGGCGCGATCTCATGGCGGTCGCCGACCGTTTCGCGATCCCCGGTGCCCGGGCGGCGATCCAGGCGGTCAACGACGCGATCGACGACTGGGGGCGGTTCGCGCTCGACGCGGGGCTCGGCGCTGCCGACATCGACGCGATCGCCGCCGACTTCCGTGCCCTCTGACCGGGCGCGCTCCTAGGCTGTCGGCATGACGGATGCCGCGAACGCCCCCAAGACCCTGCAGGAGTACGCGGAGGATCGCGCGAAGCTCAACACCATGAAGCTGCCGCTGCTGAAGAACCTCGAGGGTTCACCCGTCGACCAGGAGTACCGCGTCAGCCAGAAGGTCGAATACCTGCTGGGCATGGTCGGGCACCTGCTCAAGCGCGTCGAGGCGCTCGAGGCGGAGCTCGGCCGGCGTCAGTCGTAGACGCGGGCGAGCACCCAGTCGCCGTCGCCGCGGCGGTGGATGACGAACATGCGGGCGCGGTCGTCGTCGTCGGTCGCCTGGAAGCGCCACCCCGAGACCGGCAGCGGATGCGTCGCGCCGAGGGTCTCGTCCTCGAGCCGGGTCGGGGTGTCGGTGACGCGGTAGTGGCGGCCCTCGAAGACGAGGCCGTAGGGCACCGCCTGTTCGAACCAGACGGTCAGATGGATGTCGTGCAGCAGGCTCATCGCGGGCTCCCGGATCGAAGATGTGTTCGAATGTCGAGAGCGTAACCCCACGACCGCCGACACGCCAAAGCGGGGTTCCGTCGACGAACGAGCGCGACGGGCTTGACAGGCGTCGCTCAGCGCTTGCTGACCTTCCCGCGGCCGAAGATCAGCCACAGGATCGAGCCGAGCACGCTCAGGAAGAACGCGACCAGGATCCAGATGAACTTGCCGAGCCCGCCGTGGTTCGGGTTGTTCACGATCGAGACGACGGTGACGATGAAGACGACGAGGCCGATGAGGCCGCCGATGCTCCAGCTGATGGGCTCCATGCGCTCAGTGTAGGGCAGTCGTACCATCGAGCATGGGCATCCTCGCGGACGCGTGGCGGGACCTCGGCGAGGATCCGTCCGCCCTCCCCCTCGTGCACGACCACGGCGAGGCGGTGCCGCTCGCCTCCACCCTGCCCGTGGGGCCGCTCGTGCACGACGCGATCGCCGCGGCATCCCTCTCGGCCGCGTTTCTCGCCGCCCGCCGCAGCGGCTCCGCGGTGCCGACCGTCGAACTGGATCCGGTGCGCGTCGCGACGGCCGTCACGAGCGAGCGGCACTTCCGCCTGGCGGGGGAGCCCGTCACCGCCTTCGCCGAACTCTCCGGGTACTGGCCGACCGCCGAGGGCTGGCTGCGCACCCACGCCAACTATCCGCACCACCGTGCCAGGCTGCTCGCCGCACTCGGGCTC
>JBAQPI010000390.1:0-3073 GCA_049305635.1 Rhodoglobus sp.
GTCTGGCACCACGCGCGCAGCGCGGCCTTCCTGGAGGTCAGCGCCGGGCTCGGAACCTCGGTCTACGCGCCCGTGCGCTTCGCCTGCCCGCCCGAAGCCGTGATCGTGACACTCACGGCACGAGATATCGGCTATTCTTGACGAGGCCCTCGGGCCATCGGGGTGTGGCGCAGTTTGGTAGCGCGCTTCGTTCGGGACGAAGAGGTCGTGGGTTCAAATCCCGCTACCCCGACAAAATCACACAGGCATCAGGCGAAATCAGGGTCTGGCGCGCTGCCGTAGCTGAAGTCCGTCTTCGGCCGCCTGCCGTTGTTCAGCACGCCGCCGGACTCGTCGAGGTAGCACGCCCCGCACAGGCTCTCGTACGTGACATCCGCCCCGTCGATGGCGACCTGGTCGCCCGCGAAGACGAACTCGCCGTCGACCTTGCGCGCGTTGAACACCGCCTTGCGGCCGCAGCGGCAGATGGTCTTGAGCTCCTCGAGCGAGTGCGCGATCTCGAGCAGACGCCGGCTGCCCGGGAAGGCGACGGTCTGGAAGTCGGTGCGGATGCCGTAGGCGAGCACCGGCACGCTCTCAAGGATCGCGATGCGCAGCAGATCGTCCACCTGCTGTTCGGTGAGGAACTGCGCCTCGTCGACGAGCAGGCAGCTCACCGGCACCCTACCGCGCCGCTCCCGCTGGAAGGCGGCGTAGAGGTCGTCCTCCGGCGCGATCGTGAAGTCGACCGGGCGCGAGACGCCGAGGCGCGAGACGATCGCCGCCTCGCCCTTGGTGTCGATCGCGGGCTTGGCCAGGAGCACGCGCTGGCCGCGTTCCTCGTAGTTGAATGCGGCCTGCAGCAGCGCGGTGCTCTTGCCGCTGTTCATCGCGCCGTAGCGGAAGTACAGCTTGCTCATCAGCTGAGGTAGCCGTCCTCGGCCGCGCGCCTGATCAGCTCCGCCTTCTTGCCGGCCGGGCGGTTGGCCTTCGCATACTTTTCCCTCACCCGTCGAAGATACGTCTTCGCGGTCTCGTACTGCACGTTCATGCGCTCGGCGACCTCCGGTGTGCTCAGTCCGGAGACGTAGAGCGTGAGGGCCTGCTCCTCCCCTGCGCTGAGCTTCGGTCGGGACTGCACCGGCGCGCCGACCGGGCGCGGTCGCCAATCGAGCGGTGCCGTGGCATCCAGGCGCATGCCCATCACGGTGCGCGCCTGGTGCATGACGTCGCGCATCGGCAGGGACTTGGAGAGGAAGGCGGCGGCCCCGGCGGCGAGGGCCCGGTCGCGTGACTCGGGCGAGTCGAGGCTCGAGAGCACGATGACCTTCGCGCCGGCGGCGCGACAGGTGCGCACGCGCGCCTCGATCGAGACCGGTTCGCGCAACTGGAAGTCGATGAACACGAGATCCGTCGGGAACGCCGGACTGTGCACGAGCTGCAGCCACGTGCTCGCGCTCAGCACGAGCTCGAAGTCGGTCGCATTGCTCTCGATCCACGAGGCGAGACTGTCGAGCAGCACCTCGTGGTCGTCGAGGATCGCCAGGCGGATGCGGCGCTCCGGCGCCGGTGCCGGAACCGGCTGCATGCTCGTCATCGGTTCCCCCGTTCCGGTTCAACTATGGCACCCGGTGAGGGACAAACGTACCCCGTCATCGGGGTACGGCTCAGAACAGCCTCGGATGCCGGGGTCGGAGTTCGGCGACGATGAGCGACCCGCTGTGCCCCGGTATACCGCCGGGCACTCCTTCGGTGGCCGGGGTCAAGAGTTGATCTTGAGCGCGTTCGCCGTGCCCTGGAGGGTCTTCGCCGCGAGCTTCGGGTCGGCCGAGAGCTGGGTGCCGTAGCTCGGGACCATCTGCTTGAGCTGTGGCATCCACCCCTCGATGCGGTCGGGGAAGCACTTCTCGATCACCTGGAACATGATCGGCACCGCCGTCGAGGCCCCGGGCGACGCGCCGAGCAGGCCCGCGATCGAGCCGTCGGCGGCCGCGACGACCTCCGTGCCGAACTGCAGCACGCCGAGCTTCTTGCGGTCCTTCTTGATCACCTGCACGCGCTGGCCGGCCGTGATGCGGTACCAGTCGGCGGGGTCGGCGTCGGGGTAGAAGCGCTGCAGCTCGGCGAACTTCGTGGAACGGCGCGCGAGAAGCTGCCCGACGAGGTACTTGACGAGGCCGAGGTTGCCCAGGCCCGCCGCGACCATCGGCACGAGGTTGTGCCAGCGGATCGAGGCGAACAGGTCGAGCATCGAGCCGGTCTTCAGAAACTTGGGGCTGAATCCCGCGTAGGGACCGAACATGAGACTGCCGGCGCCGTTCACGACGCGCAGGTCGAGGTGCGGCACCGACATGGGCGGCGAGCCGACGGCGGCCTTGCCGTAGACCTTGGCGCCGTGACGGGCGACCACCGCGGGGTTGTCGGTGCGCAGGAACTCCCCGCTCACGGGGAAGCCGCCGTAGCCGCGGATCTCCTTGATGCCGGACTTCTGCAGCAGGTTGAGCGCCCAGCCGCCGGCGCCGACGAAGACGAAGCGGGCCGAGACGGGCGCCATGGGCGTGCCGCCGACATCGTGGCGCAGGCTGAGCCTCCACGTGCTGTCGCGCTGCCGCGTGATGTTCGTGACGCGCATGCCGCGGTTGACGGTGCCGCCGGCATCCTCGATGCCCCGCGTCAGCAGGTGGGAGAGCGAGCCGAAGTCGACGTCGGTGCCCGAGGCGATCCGGGTCGCTGCGATCGGCTCGGACGTCAGGCGGCCCGGGATCATCAGCGGCGCCCAGGAGCGGATGACGCGTGCATCCTCGCTGTACTCCATGCCGGCGAAGAGGGGGTGATCCTTCAGCGCCTCGAAGCGCTTGCGCAGGTACTCGACGTTCGAGGCCCCCCAGACGAAGCTCATGTGCGGCGTCGCGGTGATGAAGGCCCTCGGGTCCGGGATGGCGCCGCTGCCCACGAGGTGCGCCCAGTACTGGCGGGAGACCTGGAACTGCTCGTTGACCTTGACGGCGCTCGCGATGTCGATCGTGCCATCGGCGCGCTCGGGTGTGTAGTTGAGCTCGCACAGGGCGGAGTGGCCGGTTCCGGCGTTGTTCCA
>JBAQPI010000391.1:0-6161 GCA_049305635.1 Rhodoglobus sp.
AGATCTCCGTCATTTCGGGCATCGGGGTGCCGCTGCAGCGCAGCAACGTCGACACCGACCAGATCATCCCCGCCGAGTTCCTCAAGCGGGTCACCAAGACCGGCTACGACGACGCGCTGTTCTTCGCCTGGCGGCAGGACCCCGAGTTCGTGCTGAACCGCGAGCCCTACGACAAGGGCACGATCCTCGTCGCGGGCCCCGACTTCGGCACCGGTTCGAGCCGCGAACACGCGGTCTGGGCGCTGCGCGACTACGGCTTCCGCGCGGTGCTCAGCTCCAAGTTCGGCGACATCTTCCGCGGAAATTCCGGCAAGCAGGGGCTGCTCGCCGCGCAGTTGAGCGAGGCGGACATCGAGACGATCTGGCTCATCATCGACGAGCACCCGGGAATCGAGCTCTCGGTCGACCTGGTTGCCAAGACGGTGACCGCGGGCAAGGCCCGGTTCCCCTTCGAGATCGACGATTACACTCGGTGGCGTTTGCTCGAAGGGCTCGACGACATCGGCCTGACCCTGCGGGACGAGGACCGGATCACGGCCTTCGAAGCCCGACGCGAGAGCTGGCGGCCCACGACGCTGCCTGCGCGCTAGCGCGATAGACGGAAGGTGCGCATGAACCCCCTGACGAAGGATGCCCGGAAGGCAGCCGCACGCGTCGGCCTCACGGCCGACAGCATCGTCATCCACGGGGGCAAGCCGCTGCGCGGTCGCGTCGACGTGCGCGGGGCGAAGAACCTCGCCACGAAGGCCATGGTCGCGGCGCTCCTGGCCGACACCCCGAGCATCCTGCGCGACGTGCCGAGCATCTCGGATGTCGGCGTCGTCACGGGCATGCTCGGCGCCTACGGCGTGTCCGTGGAGGCCATCGCGCCGGGAGAGCTGCGGCTCGACCCAGCCAATGTCGAACGCGCCCACTTCGCGAAGATCGACGCGCTCGCGGGGTCCAGCCGCATCCCGATCCTGTTCTGCGGGCCGCTGCTGCACCGCCTCGGCGAGGCGCTGATCCCCGACCTCGGCGGCTGCCGCATCGGCGACCGGCCGATCGACTTCCACATGGATGCGCTGCGCGCCTTCGGTGCGATCGTCGACAAGAGCTACGAGGGCATCCGCCTGACCGCGCCGGACGGACTGCACGGCGCCAGCATCGAGCTGCCATACCCGAGCGTCGGCGCGACCGAGCAGGTGCTGCTGACCGCGGTGCTCGCGGAGGGCGTCACGGAGCTCAAGAACGCCGCGATCGAGCCGGAGATCATGGATCTCATCGCGATCCTGCAGAAGATGGGCGCCATCATCAACGTGGAGCCCAACCGCGTGATCTTCATCGAGGGCGTCGAGAAGCTCTCCGGCTACGACCACCGCGCCCTGTTCGACCGCAACGAGGCCGCGAGCTGGGCCTCCGCCGCGCTCGCGACCAAGGGCGACATCTTCGTCGCCGGCGCGAAGCAGCAGGAGCTCATGACGTTCCTGAACATCTACCGCAAGGTGGGTGGCGCGTTCGAGATCCACGAGGACGGCATCCGCTTCTACCACCCGGGCGGCCCGCTCAAGCCGGTCGTGGTGGAGACCGACGTGCATCCCGGTTTCATGACGGACTGGCAGCAGCCGCTCATCGTCGCCCTGACCCAGGCGGAGGGTCGCTCGGTCGTGCACGAGACGGTGTACGAGAACCGCTTCGGCTTCACGGATGCGCTCATCGAGATGGGCGCGAACATCGTGGTGCACAAGGACGGCCTGGAGTCGGTCACGCGTCGCGTGCCGCGCCGCCCGCTCGAGCAGGCCGCCGTCATCATCGGCCCGACCCCGCTGCACGGCGCCGACATCGAGATCCCCGACCTGCGCGGCGGCTTCAGCCACCTCATCGCGGCGCTCACGGCGAACGGCACCTCCACGGTCTCCAACATCGGCATCATCAGCCGCGGCTACGAGCACTTCATCGACAAGCTCGCCGATCTTGGCGCGGACTTCGTCTACGAAGGCTGACCGTGGGCAAGGCCACCGCGGCGAGCGGGGACGCGCGCAGGGGTGCCGACAAGACCGTCGGCTGGCGGGTGCTCGTGGGCGTCGTAGCCCCGTTCCTGCTGCTGCTCGCGCGCTACCGGGTGCGCAACCCCGAGCGGATCCCGGCGAGCGGGGCGTTCATCCTCTCGCCCAACCACGTGACCAACTTCGATCCGCTCGTGACCGGCTACGCGGTGTGGAAGGCCGGCCGCGTGCCGCGCTTCCTCGCGAAGGCCGGCCTGTTCCGGGTGCCCGTGCTCGGTGCGCTGCTGCGCGGCATGGGCCAGATCCCGGTCGAGCGCGCGGGCGTGGCCGTCGGATCAGACCCCCTCGCGGCCGCCGGCCGACTCGTGGACGAGGGCCTCGCGGTCATCGTGTACCCCGAGGGCACCCTCACCCGTGACCCCGACCTCTGGCCGATGCGCGGCAAGTACGGTGCCGTGCGGCTGGCGCTCGAGCGCGGCATCCCGATCATCCCGTGCGCCCACTGGGGCGCCCAGGCCGTGCTGCCGCGCTACTCCAAGCGGCTGAGCGTCTTTCCGCGCAAGAACATCGACATCGTGTTCGGGGAACCCCTCGACCTCAGCCGGTGGGCGGATGCCCCGCGCACGAGCGCCACCTACGCCGAGGCCACGACGGCGCTCATGAACGCCATCACCGAGTTGCTCGAGCAGCTGCGCGGTCAGACCGCCCCGCCGGAGCGCTGGGACCCGGCCAAACACGGGCAGGCCGAGATCGGCCGTTTCGGGCCCCCGGCCTGAGTCCGGCCGACACGGGTTCATGCACCACAATGGAGGGGTGGCCGACAGCTCCGTGAGACCCCGGCGTCGGGTGGCCGTTCTCGGCGCCGGCTCGTGGGGGACGACCTTCGCCAAGATCCTCGCCGACGCCGGCAACGACGTCGCGCTGTGGGCCAGGCGCCCGGAGCTGGCCCGGGAGATCACGCAGTCCAAGCGCAACAGCGACTACCTGCCCGGCATCAACCTGCCGCGCGGCCTGTGGGCGAGCTCGAAGCTGCACGAGGTGCTCGATGGCGCCGAGCAGGTGTACTTCTCGGTGCCGTCCCAGTCGCTGCGCGAGAACCTGCGCATCGTGCGTGACCTCATCCCGGACGGCGTGCCGATCATCTCCCTCATGAAGGGCGTCGAGAAGGGCACCGGCGCGCGCATGAGCGAGGTCATCCGCGCCGAGTTGGGGATCGACGGCAGCCGGGTGGCCGTGGCATCCGGCCCGAATCTCGCCCTCGAGATCGCCAAGGAGCAGCCCACCGCCGCGGTGATCTCCTCCGAGAACCTCGAGGTCGCGACGGCGGTCGCGATGACGGCGACCAACCGCTACTTCCGCAGCTTCGTCAACACGGATGTCATCGGCACCGAGTTCGGCGGGGTGCTCAAGAACCTCATCGCGGTCGCGATCGGCATCGTCGACGGCGTCGGCTACGGCGAGAACACGAAGGCCTCGATCATCACGCGGGGACTCGCCGAGATGACGGACTTCGCGGTCGCCTACGGCGGGCGAGCCGAGACGCTCGCGGGGCTCGCCGGCCTCGGCGACCTCATCGCGACCTGCGAGTCCTCGCTCAGCCGCAACAACACGGCCGGTCGCCTGCTCGGCCAGGGCTACAGCTACTCCGAGGTCATCAAGCAGATGAACCAGACCGCGGAGGGCCTCTCCTCCGTCGCGCCCGTGCTCGAGCTCGCCCTCGCCAAGGGCGTGCAGATGCCGATCGTGAGCCAGGTCGCCGAGGTGCTTGCCGGTACGCTGAACCCGCGCGACATCGCGCCGCACCTGACCACCGACGACCTGCCGCAAGGGGAATAGATGCTCACCGTCGCCCTGCTCTTCGGCGGGCGATCCTCGGAGCACACCATCAGCTGCGCGACGGCGGGCGGGGTGCTCTCGGCGATCGATCGGGACAAGTACCGGGTCATCCCGATCGGCATCACCCCCGATGGCGCCTTCACCCTGCAGCCCGACGACGCGCGTCTGTTCGCGATGGACCCCGAGGCCATGCCGACGGTCGTCGACAACGGCAGTCGCGTGCGCCTGCCGGACTCGGCCTCCAGCCGCGAGTTCACGGTGACGGATGCCGCGGGCGTCACCACCTCGCTCGGCGAGGTCGACATCGCCTTCCCCATCCTGCACGGGCCGTTCGGGGAGGACGGCACCATCCAGGGGATGCTGGAACTCATCGGCCTGCCCTATGTCGGCAACGGCGTGCTCGCCTCGGCGCTGGGCATGGACAAGCACTTCACCAAGACGGCGCTCGAGGCCGCGGGCATCGAGGTCGCCCCCTGGGTGACCGTCACGCGTGAGAGCTGGGAGCGCGAGAACGACCTCTGGCGCGGCCGCGCCCGGGGCCTCGGCCTGCCGGTGTTCGTGAAGCCGTCGCGGGCCGGTTCCAGCGTCGGCGTCACGAAGGTCACCGACTGGGACGGGCTCGACGCCGCGCTCGGTCTCGCGTGGGCGGAGGACTCGAAGGCGCTCATCGAGCAGGCCATCGCCGGGCGCGAACTGGAGTGCGGCGTGCTCTCCGGGCGCGACGGCGCACGACCGCGGGTGAGCCTGGCGGGCGAGATCGTCATGCGCAGCCGCGAGTTCTACGATTTCGAGGCCAAGTACCTCGACCCCGACGCCGCCGAACTCGTGTGCCCGGCCGAGTTGCACGAGGGGGAGCTGCGCGAGCTGCAGCGCATCGCCGCGCGCGCCTTCGAGGCGATCGGCGGATCCGGTCTGGCACGCGTCGACTTCTTCTTCACCGGCAGCGACTTCGTCGTCAACGAGCTCAACACGATGCCGGGCTTCACCCCGATCTCGATGTTCCCGAAGTGCTGGGCGGCGAGCGGGGTGAGCTATCCGCAGCTCATCGACGAGCTCATCCGGTTGGGGCTGGAAGCTCGTCGATAGCCAGGCACTCGCCCGTCCTCGGCAGGTACGAGACCGCGCTCGCGAGGTCGGTGAGCACGACCCCGTCGGCCTGGTCGTCGATGATGACCTCGATCGCGGGGGCCCGACCGTAGGTCGTCGCGACGAGCACGGGGTCCTCGCGGTCGTCGATGAGCCAGTCCACGCCGTCGTAGGTCAGGCACCGCAGCTCGGAGGTCGGCGCGGGTGCGGGCACGCCGCAGCGCAGGATGATCGCCGTGGGATCCCCCCAGGCGCCGGTGCCCTGCGCGTTGGTCTCCCGCGCGGGGAGCCCGGCGAGGGTGTCGGGGAGCCGCACGACCACCTCGGCGCAGGCGACGGCGGCCGCGTCATCCGCGGGTTCGAGACTCACGATGGGGGTGCAGCCGGCGAGCAGGAGCGCGAGGGGCACGAGGAACAGGGCGGGCTTCATCGCTCGGTGAGGATCCCGTCCTCGTCGGCCCACAGCATCCGGCCTGGGGTGAAGGTCACGCCGCCGAAGCTCACGGGCTCGTCGGCGGTGCCCGCGCCGGTCTTGCCGCTCTTGGCGGGGTTGGTGCCGAGGGCCTTCACGCCGAACGGCATGGCGCCGATCGCGACCGAGTCGCGGATCGCGCCGTGGATGACGGCGCCGCTCCAGCCGTGGTCGACCCCGAGCTGCGCGATGATGTCGCCCATCAGCGCGGTCTCCAGCGACCCGGCCCCGTCGATCACGAGCACCGCGCCATCGCCCGGCGTCGTGAGGATCGACTTGAGCAGCGCGTTGTCCTGGAAGCACGCGACCGTGCGGATCGGGCCCGCGAAGCGCGGCCTGCCGCCGAAGGAGCGCAACTGCAGCGACAGCGACTGGAGTTGCTCGCCGCGCTCATCGAACAGATCCGCCGTGGCGATCGACTCGCTCATGCGCCCCCTCTCCTCAATCCAAGGCTAGCGTGGCTCCGTGACCCAAACCCTCGGCTCGCTCGGTGAGTCCGCCGTGCTCGCGCGCATCTTCCCGCGCCTGCCCGCCGCCGCCGCGCAACTGCTGGGACCCGGGGACGACGCGGCCGTCGTCGCCGCCGGTGACGGACGCGTCGTCGTCACGACCGACACCATGATCCACGGCCCCGACTTCCGGCTCGCCTGGTCCACACCGCGAGAACTGGGCTGGAAGGCCGCGGCCACCAACCTCGCGGACATCGCGGCGATGGGCGCCCGCCCGACCGCCCTCGTCGTCGCGCTCGCCGCCCCCGCCGACACCGACGTGTCCTTCCTCGAGGC